>DAORVZ010000079.1:0-7069 GCA_035434005.1 Lacunisphaera sp. | reverse complement strand
GCCTCGCCAGTTCCTGGCGGGTCTGGAGGAGATCCCGCGCTTAGGCCTGCTCGCTGGCGGCACTCGGCGCCGGCGCCTGCCGGGCCAGCCAGTCGCGCTCCTGGATTTTTTGCTCCAACCCGGCCACGGCCCGGGCGGCCTGCTGCCTCGCCTGCCGCAGGAACCAGGCTTCGGCCGCCAGAGCCAGCACGCCGCAGGCCAGCACGGCGCCGAGGAGCGGATGGCGTTTCAACCAGCTCATGATCACAGCGGCCGGGCCGGGTCGGCCACGAGCACGCAGTCGAATTTCAGGATGCCAGGCTGCTCATTGTCGAACCGCTCGGCCTCGACGGCGGCGACAAAGGGCGAGTCCGCCAAACCCGCGAGCAGGGCCTGCACGCGGTGTAAGGTCTCGGGACTCGCCTTGGCCAGTGGGTTGGTCTTGTCGAGCATCCGGCCCGACACCGCGAGCCGGAGCGGCGCGCCGGGCGCGGACGCGATTGTCAGGCGCTCCAGCCACACATCCTCCACCCGCACGAGCCTATCCTGCAGGTCAGCCAGCAGGCCCAGCCAACCTGCGCGCCGGTCCTCGATGCCCTGCAATTCGGCGACCTGCTCCCTGAGCGTCGCGAGTTGCTGCAGCGTGGCGCGATTATGAGACTCGCGCTCGCGCAGCGGAGCCAACGCACGCTCGATGGCGGCGGTTTTCTCCGTCGCCGCGGCGGCCACGGCGCGGAAATGAAGCAGCGGCGGCCACAGGGCGGCCACCGCGAGCGCCGCCGCCGCGATCAGCCAGGGTTGGCGTCGCCGATGGCGGGCTTCGCGACGCAACGCGGGGGGCAGGAGGTTCAGCACCGGTTGATCGGGGAGCAGCTGCGTGGCCGCCGCCCCCACCAGGTCCGCCAGGCTCAGCGCATCTTTCGCCGCGTCGCTCCGCGCGGCGCCGGCGGCGATTTCAATCGCGCTGAGCACATCGAGCCGAACCACGGGCACCTTGAGTTTTTCCGCCAGCGCCTCGCCCAAGCCGGCAAGTTGGGCGCCCCCGCCGCCGAGCCAGACGCGGACGGGATTCGCCAAGCCGCCCTGCCGCCGGAAATGCAGCACCGAGCGGGTGATTTCCTGCGCCAACCGGGTCGCGTGCAGCGCCAGCGCGTCCGCAGTCAGGCTGCCACTGCGCTCGGAAAGCTTGATGCGCTCGGCCTCCTCCGTCTCGCAGTCCTGGTTCTCGGCAATCTGCTGCGTGAGGCTTTGCCCGCCCAAGGCCAGGGTGCGAACGGCAAAGCGCGAACCCTCGATCAGCAGCAGCGTGGTTGAACGCGCGCCCAGGTTGAGCACCAGGGTGGGTTCCTTGAGCGCGGGTTGCGCGAGTCGGCACGCCGCCAGCGTCGCCAGGGGCGACGGCAATATCAGGCGCGGCTCAAATCCGGCCGCCGACACGGCGGCGCAGAGCGGCTCGATGGCTTCGAGCTTGGCGGCGGCCAGCATCACGTCCAACTCGCCCGCGTGCGCGGCGGCGACGACACTGTCCCAAGCCACGTCGGCCAGCGCGTAGGGCATGCTCTGCTCGGCCTCGAACCGGATGATCCTCTCGCGCCGGGCCGGTTCTACCCGGGGCGTCTTGATGAACTTGGTCAGCGTCAGGTGGGCGGGCAGCACCAGCACGACCGGGCCCGCGAGTTTCTCTTTGTCGCGGAGAGCAAGCAGCGCCGCCTGCGTGTGCGCCAGCCAGTTGTCCTCCCCGCCTGACTGTGCGGGGAATGCCTCCACCGCGTAGTGGTCAAAGCGAAGTTGCCGGCCGTGGCGGCTGAATTCGCCCAACGCCGTCCGGCTTGCCCCGCAGTCGAGTATCAATGTCCGGTTGGCAGCCACGGCACCGGCTTTGTCGCCCGGCGCCGCCAAAAGGTCACGCTCATATTGCCGCGCTGGCGGCCGGGGCTCAGTGCCCGGTGCGCGCGGTTGCCGGCTCGGCCGCGTCCGGGCTGCCGCGCCAGCGGCTGTAGGCGGAGAACCCGGACTTGGTGCGGTCGTAGATCTCGCGGCGCCGGGAATATTCCGCGTAGGTTGTGACCAGCTCCGGGTGCTGGCGGCTGCTCACGAGGAAATCGGCTTCCGGCGGATAGCAGGCGACATTCACCTTCGCATAAAAATCGTCGTCCGCCGTCCCGTCGGCGGCGATCGCGGCGGGCTCCAAGCCGACGTTGCTCGGGGTGGAGGCGGATTGGTAGCGCAAATCCACGCTCCAGCGGATGTGATCGGAGGTGTTTGGCGTGGAGCAATGCGGTGTGCGGTTGGTCATGAACACCACGCCGCCGCGCGGGCAGGCCGCCGTGATGGCCTTGCACGGATCGTCGGGCAGATCCTCGTCCTTGATGACGAGGAAGCCGGCGTTGCCGCCGGTGTGGTGCTTCGCGACCTGGCCGCGGTGCACGCGCGGCAGGATCTGCATGCAGCCGTTTTCAACCGTGGCGTTCACGAGCGGCACCCAGCAGGTAATGATAAGCTGCGTGTCGCAATGCGTGGCGAAATAGCCGCTGTCCTGGTGCCAAGGCACGATGCCGCGGCCGGAGTTGGGCAACTTCGGCCGGATCCGATAGACCGAAGAGGCCACGATCTCCTCCGTGCCAAGCAGGGCGCCGACGGCGGCCTGCATCTTGCGATGGGCGATCACCTCAAACATCTCCGGGGCGTGGAAGCCGCCGCCGCGCAGACCCTCAAGATGCTTGATGATTGCCTCGCCGTTTTCCGCCGAGTCGCGCTGGATGGCGGAGAGCTGCTGGTCGAAACCGAGGTCGGCGTGGAGATGCTGCAGTTTGCCCGCAGTCTGTAGCGCGCCCGCCTTGCGCCCGATCTCCCGGTGCAGTTCCTGGCGGAGCGGTTCCAGATCAGCCGGGTCGAATACATCCGGCACAATGAGATAGCCTTGCTCGTGAAAAGCAGCGACTTGTTCCGCCGACAGCGACCGGGGTGGGATCATGGCGGGATTCGGAAGATGTTTTCGCCGTGGCGCAACAGCCGAGGGGATGAATATTCAGCGCGCTGAGCTTGAGTCCCGGCCGGAAGTTTTGTGTCGTCGCCACCATGAGTCCGAGCGCAGCGGAACCCCTCTCTCCCCCAACTTGGCCGGCGGTGCTCGTCGAGCCCTCCACCAAACAGCGCCCGCGCAACGTCGACTTGATGAACGACTGGCAATACGTGGAGCGCAGCATCCACCGCCTGCTCGCCGCGTGGGGCCGCGATGTGCCCGAGTGGGAAAACAAGAGCGCGCTGCACCGCCACATCTGGGACCAGGCTGAGTGCGTCCGCCGACTGCGCGAGCGCATCGAGCAATTTCCCGGTGGCAAGGCCGACGCCCCCGTCTCCGCCCGCCTCGAGCAACTCGCCAATGCCGTGCTGCTCGCCCCTTCCCTGCAGGACGCGCTCGACGGCATCTACGAGCTGCTGCTGAAGACCCTCGTCGGCGCATACGGCGAATACATCGGCCTCGTCCACCCGGTCCACGACGCCCCGACGATCGCGCTGCTCCACGAGATCAACCAGATCAAGAGCCAGCAGTGGCTCTGGTATCGCGACTATCGCCGCCGCGTGCCGCACACGGCCGACGCCGAGTATCGGGCGCGAGTCACCGCGCTGCTGGAGGATTGCGGCCAGTTCCGCGCGCCGCTGCCGGTCACCCCCGGCGCCGCGGCGCAGCCTGCCGGCGTGGCGACGGATTTCCGCCTGAGCAAGTTCAGCGCCCGCAATGTCCCCATCCGTCCGCGCCAGCCGTTCATGGATTATGTGCGGCGGGATTTCGCCACCAACCTGGAGGCGCGCCGCCTCTTCTGGGCCTACGGCTACATGCTGGAGAAAAACCTGCCCGACGACCAGTTGGTCTGGCTTTACTGGGGCCACTACATGCCGTGGGCGTGGCAGCACAACATCTCCCGCCACCTGTGGGACGAATCCCGCCACGGCGACTCGGGCTACTCGCGCCTGCGCGACTTCGGTCTCAGCCTCGAGGATGTCGGCTTCTCCGGCTACGATCAGGCGGTGCGCGACGCCGAGCTAAAAGCACAGGCCGCCCAACGCGGCCTCACGCTCGACGAGGCCTACGCCCGCCAGCAGGAACTCCTCGCGCCGTTCAAGGCCGAGCCGCTCACCCCGGCGCAACTGTATGAGAACGTCTTCATGATCGGCCTCGTCGCCGAGACCGGCCACTTCGTCGTGAAGAACGAGGGCTACGTGGACTTCAAGGAGGGCCAGGACCTCCAGTCGGCCGAGATGATGCTCTTCGACATCATCGACGAGACGGCACACGTCCAATACGCGCACCAGTGGCTGCCGTTGCTTGCCGAGCACGCGGGCGTCGACAACACCGACTACCGCGAGCGCGGCGTGAAGATCCGCGAGGAATCGCAGGTCCGGGCCATCGCGACGGCCCAGGAGCTCGACCGCAAGCTGCCCCGCACCCCGGGCGATCCTGGCTTCGATTTCTACCAGGACCTGCTCGGACGCATCCGCCAAGCCTGCCCGCTGACGAACGCCGCCACCTGCCCACCCCGCTCGCCGAAACCGATGTGATTTGCCCCGGTTTCGCGAAGCGAGAACCGTGGACATACGCCCCGGCGCAGGTCGGTGGACGAATCCTGGGATGCCAGCAGGCATCAACAGGGCACACCGGGTTGGCAGCAGCCAACAACGGTGCCATCACGCCCGCGCCCAGGCGCGGCCGAGTTCGTGGCGCAAGACCACGGCATCCGGCCACGCAGGCGGCAGGCCGGAGATGTTGTAGCCCCCGCCGCCCGGCGCGTAGGGCCCCATCTCTGGGCACGCAAACATCGTCTTGTTCTTGTTGCCGCGGCCTTTTTTCCAGAGGCGCATCAGGGCCTCGACGAACACCAGATAGCTTTTCACTTCCGGCGAGAGCGTCCTTTTGAAGGTGACCGGCACCTGGCAGTGATGGCCGTTGAACGGCCGGAAATGCACCTGCTCGCTGTGCTGCACGAGCTCCGGGTGGTCGAGCAGTCGTTCGATGTAGTTGTCGGGGTTCAGGTGCTTGACGCTCGCGAGGTGCGAGAAATCGAAGTTCATCTTGCACAGGCGGCCAGTGGCGCGGTGGTAGCGGTCGGCGATCTCGTAGGTCTTCTCCGGCGTCTCGGTGCAGGTGTCGCGGTGGATCTCGAGCGAGACGATGACCCCGCCGATCTTCTCGGCGGCGCGCTCCATCTGGATCCAGTGTTTCGTCGCGAGCGCCGGCGGCGTGTCATGGTCGTCGAGCTGCACGTTGATATGCACCGCCCCGCTCTCCTTCTGCGCGCGGATGAGGCGCGGGAAGTCCGCAGGATCCTGCGAGGAGATGAAACCGAGCAGGTGGCGCAGCCCGTGTTTCTCGGCGAGGCGGCGGTGCTCGGGGGTGAGCGCGGTGGTGATGCCGTCGAAGCCGGCGGCCGCCGCGGCTTTGATTTTGCGCTCCAGCGACCACTCGGTGGCGGCTGAGGGATGGCGGACGAGGGACCAGAGATTCGCGATGTGGACGATGTGGGGCATGGCGTGGAGGATTTGTTTGCCCGACCTGCCGCAAAGGTCACGCTCTTTCCCGTCCTGCCGCAGTCTGCCTTGTCATCGCGAGTCCGGCACAGCCGGGAGTGCGATCCAGCTAGATGGATTGCTTCGTCGCCCGCTTCGCGGACGGCTCGCAATGACAAACCATACCATTTCTTTTCCCCCATGTCCTCCGTCCTGCCCTACAAGATCAGCGTGCTGGTCTTCATCGAAAACACCGCCGGCGAGCAGTTGCTGATGCTCCGCGCCAAGCAGCCCAACCTCGGCGTCTGGACTCCCATCGGCGGCAAGCTCGAGATGACAACGGGCGAATCTCCGTTTGAATGCGCCGTCCGCGAGACCGCCGAGGAAACCGGCCTCGTCATCACATCGGACCAACTCCATCTCTTCGCCATGATCGCGGAGAAGGCCTATCAGGGGGACACGCATTGGCTGATGTTCCTCTTCCGGTGCAAAAAACCCATCGCTGCGCTTCCAGCCGACATCACGGAAGGGAAATTCGGCTTCTTCTCCCGCGAGCAAATCAAGACCCTCCCCATCCCCGAGACCGACCAGACCGCCCTCTGGCCCATCTTCGACCAATACCGCGACGGCTTCGTCGCGCTGAAGGCCGACTGCGCCCGCTCACCCATCACGATCACGGTCGAGCAGATCACGCGCGGTGAGCTTGATAGCTGACGGAGACATGACGGAGATTGCGAAACAAAGTTGAACCCTGAGCCCTGAGCGTTCCGAGCCACGGATTTTGGAACACAGAGGCCGCGGAGGACAAGGAGCCGGGCCCAGACGATTTCGGATCAGCCATTGCTCAGGACCTATGCCGGATTAGGGGCCCTTGGTGGTGGCAATCCCTCCGTCTTTCTCTGTGAGCTCCGTGCCCTCTCTGCTTAAAACGCCTTGAACACGTAAAGTGTGGTCAACTTTTCCCTTGTGTTAATGGACACCGGGCCAAGAACGAATCTTGCGTCATCGCCATTACTTCAAACTCAAATCATTTTCCTGTGACCAAGAAACCTGCTCCCTCCAAAAAGTCCGAAGTCGCTGGCTACAATGCCCGGCAGGCCCCCATCAACGCCAAGCTCGGCCACGACGAGTTGATCGCCCTCTACCGCGACATGGTGCGCATCCGCCGCTTCGAGGAGCGCTGCCTCCGAAGCTACCAGCAGGGCAAGATCGGCGGCTTCCTCCACCTCTATATCGGCCAGGAATCCATCGCCGTTGGCTGCGTGTCCGTCATGGGCAAGAACGATCACATCATCACCGCCTACCGCGACCACGGCCACGCGCTCGCCGTCGGCATGGGCATGAACGAGATGATGGCGGAGAATTACGGCAAATACACCGGCTGCTCCAAGGGCAAGGGCGGCTCGATGCACTACTTCGACCCGTCCCGCAATTTCTGGGGCGGCCACGGCATCGTCGGCGGTCAGATCCCGCTCGGCACCGGCCTCGCCTACGCCCTCAAATACAAGGGCCTCAAGGGGGCCGCCCTCGCCTTCATGGGCGACGGCGCCGTCAACCAGGGCGCCGTGCACGAGTCTTACAACCT
>DAORVZ010000078.1:0-7109 GCA_035434005.1 Lacunisphaera sp. | reverse complement strand
GACCGACGAGATCTATTTTGTGCCCAACGGGGTCATCGGGGCGGCGGCGCCCGTGCTGGCCACCGGCGGTGAGATCGACAAATCGATGAAGCAGAAGATAGTCAGTTACCTGCGCGCCAGGATGCGGGCCTCATCCGAGGGCAAGGGCTACCGGGGCCAGGTGATCTCGGCGATGATCGACGAGGACTACGAGTTCAAGATCGGGGAGAAGGTGCTGAAGCCCAAGGGCGAACTCCTTTCGCTTACCGCCACTGAGGCTCTGGAAAAATATGGCGAGCCGCCCCAGGCGCTCATCGGTGACGGCAAGGCGGCCGATGTCACGGCATTGCTCACGGCCAAGTTTGGCGCGAACTACGAGGTGCGTCATTTCCGCGTCACCTGGTCTGAGGAGCTGGCACAGTATATGACCAAGCTTTCGCCCATCCTGCTCGGGCTCGGCCTGCTGGCGCTGTTCATCGAGTTCAAGACCCCCGGTTTCGGCGTGTTTGGCGTCAGCGGCATCGTGTTGCTCGGGATTGTATTCCTCGGCAACTACGTGGCGGGTTTCTCCGGCCACGAGCCGCTGCTGATCTTTGGGCTCGGCCTGCTGTTGGTGGCGGTGGAGATATTCTTTTTTCCCGGCGTGGCCGTGGTCGCGGTCGCCGGCCTGGTGCTGATGCTGGGCTCACTGGTCTGGGCGATGGCCGACCTGTGGCCTGGCGTGCCGTTGAGCACGGCGTGGTCGGGCGACGCCTTTGTGAACCCGCTGCAAAATCTCGGGCTCGGCCTCGTGCTGGCCATAGCTCTCGGCTTGGCGCTGGCGCGCTTCCTGCCCAAGGGCTGGGTCTGGGACAAGATGGTGGTCGGCTCGGCCATTGGCGGGGCCGCGCAGGTGGCCGGTCTGGGTCCGGACGGCGCCCGGCAGGTGGCTTCCCTGATCGGGCAGCGTGGGGTCGCGGTGACGGTCCTGCGGCCGAGCGGCCAGATCGAGATCGCCGGACAGCGATTCGAGGCCATCACCGAGGTGGGCGGCGTTGACGCGGGGGAGGCGGTCGTGGTCCGCGGGCGGACGGATTTCGCCCTGATCGTGGAAAAGACCGGCGCATGAACGCCATCCTCATACTCTTTATCGTTGGCGCACTCCTTATGGCCGCGGAGGTTTTTCTGCCCGGTGCCATCGCTGGGATCCTGGGCGGGCTGGCCCTGCTGGTGGGCAGCATTTTTTCGTTCCGTGAGTTCGGCTTTGCCGGCGGGATGATCGCGAGCATCGCGGCCTTCGTCCTGGTGGCGGTGATGCTTTACCTTGAGCTGGTGGTGCTGCCCAAGACGGCGTTCGGCCGGAAAATGGTGGTGCAAGCCACCGTCGACGCCACGAGCCAGCCGCCACTCGCCAGCCTGGAAAGTGTATTGGGCCACCCCGCCGAGGCCCTCACCACGCTGTCGCCCAGTGGCTACGTGTTGGTGGCGGGGCAACGCTACGAGGCGTTCTGCCGCTCCGGCCATGCCACCAAGGGCGCCGCGCTGCGCGTCGTCGGCTTGGATAATTTCCGCCTGATCGTCACTCAACCCTGATTTTCCCTTATGAACTCCATCCCACTGATAATCCTCATTCCCCTAGTCATCGCAGGCATCATCGCGGCGATTGTCTTCTTCTCGTTTGTCGGCGTCTGGCTCAAAGCCCGCCTGAACGGCGCGCCGGTGGGCATCTTCGCCCTGCTCGGCATGCGCTTCGGCGGCGTGCCCTACAGCCTGGTGGTCGATGCCCGCATCACGGCCGTGAAGGCTGGCATCGAGGTGACCACCGACAAGATTTCCGCGCACTATCTCGCCGGCGGCAATGTCATCCCGACGGTGCAGGCGCTCGTCGCCGCGCAAAAGGCCGGCATCACGCTTGATTGGGACCGCGCCTGCGCCATCGACCTCGCGACCAAGGGCTCCGGCAAGTCCGTGGTCGAGGCCGTGCGCACCTCGGTCGATCCAAAGGTCATCGACTGCCCGAACCCCGAAAGTGGCCGCACCACCATCGATGGCGTGGCCAAGGACGGCATCCAGGTGAAGGTGAAGGCGCGCGTCACCGTGCGCACCCACCTCGACCGCTTCGTCGGCGGCGCCAAGGAGGAGACGATCATCGCCCGCGTGGGCGAGGGTATCGTCTCCACCATTGGTTCGTCCGAGAACTACAAAGTCGTGCTCGAGTCGCCCGACAGCATTTCCAAGACTGTGCTCGCGCGCGGTTTGGACGTCGGCTCGGCGTTCGAGATCCTCTCCATCGACATCGCCGACGTGGACGTCGGCGAGAACGTCGGCGCAAAGCTGCAGGAAGCGCAGGCCGAGGCCAACAAGAGCATCGCGCAGGCGCAGGCCGAAATCCGACGCGCGGCCGCCGTCGCGGTGGAGCAGGAGATGAAGGCTCGCGTGCAGGAGATGCAGGCCGAGGTCGTGCGCGCGCAATCTGAGGTGCCGAAGGCGATGGCCGAGGCCTTCCGCTCCGGCCGGCTTGGCGTCATGGATTACTACAAGATGGAAAACATCCAGTCCGACACGGCGATGCGCGGCTCGATCGCACATCCTGAGGGTAAGAAGTAGTCCGCCGCCGGCCTACACCCATGGACTGGATACGTGATCATCTGCAGTTCATCATCGCGGTCGCGGGTGCGATCGCCTGGTGGCTGAACCAGCGCCGGACGGGGCAGCCTGAGGGGGAAGAAGCCCCCCCGCCTGAGCAGGCGTTCGAGGATCCCGAGCTGGCCGAGCGCACCCGCCGGATCCGCGAGGAGATCCAGCGCAAGATCGAGCAACGGGCCAAGGGTTACGCCACGGAGCAACCGAAACGGCCGCTCGCGGAACCGGTCGCCCCTCCGCCGATCATGCGGGAGGTGGTGGTGACGCAGGCACCGCCCCGGTTGCGGACGGGCATGACCCGCGTCGAGACCCAGCGGCAGGCCGAGATTCTCGAGCAGCAGGCGACGCTGGCCGAGCAGCTGCGCGAGGCCGAGCTGATGAAGGCCGCTGCGCTCAAGCGAACCGAGTTCGAGGCGGCGACGGCCGATCACTCGGCGACGGCGCGGACGCAGGCGCGCTCGACCGTGCTGGGTGATTTGCACGACCCGGATGCCTTGCGCCGCGCGTTCATTCTGCGCGAGGTGCTGGGGCCACCGATGGCCCTGCGGTGAAAAGACAAAGGCCGGCGTGAGCCGGCCTTTTGATTTAGTCGAGGGCGAAGCGGCCGTAGCCGTCGAGCGGCACGGGGTAATTGCGGCCGTTGACCTCCATGCGGAGATTTTTGCCGGCTTCGACTGTGATGAGCAGCTTGCCCTGCTTCTTGAACGATTTGGTTTCGGCCCGGGCCAGGGAGCCGTTGAAGAGAATCGCGCCGTCGAGATCCTGCACGACTTTGACGCGGGTGGCGTCAATGGCGGTGAGCGTGAGGGTCTGGGCGGCCTCGGCCTGCACCGTGGCCGTGGAACCCTGCGCGGTGGGCGTGGGTTTGGCGGGGGAGCCGCCGAAGAGAACCTTGAAGAGGAGGACAATGACAATCACGGCGACGAGCGCGCCGCCGCCAAGCAGGGCAAATTTCAACATCACGGCTTGGTCTTGGGCGGAGCGCCCGCCGACTGCAGCGGGTTCGCCGGTTTCCGTCGCCCGGGCTGTCTCGTTAAAGTCCACCCGGCCGTAAACCTCGCGGCTTTCGCGGCGGGCTGACTTGCCCTCGCGGCCGGCTTGGGAATCGAAATCACTGACTACGCGGTCGGGGTCGAGATCCAGAAAACGCGCATAGGAGCGCAGGAATCCGCGCACGTAGAGCGGGGGCAGGCCGGCCTCGAAAATGTTGGCCTCAAATTTCTGCAGGTAGTCGCCGCGAATCTTGGTGGACTCCGCCGCTTCACGGATGGAGATGCCTTTGCGCTTGCGCGCCTCCTCTAGCCTTTCGCCGATGGTCTGCATGGTAATTGGTTAAGTGGGTTTGGCGGGGTTTTGAAAGTTTAATCGCGGCTCAGGGCTGATAGGTGTCGAGGTCGATCAAAATCTCCCGCGGGGAAGAGCCGTTCTCCGGACCGACGATGCCCTTGTCTTCCATGAGATCCATGATGCGGGCGGCGCGGTTGTAGCCGATGCGCAGGCGGCGCTGGATCATCGAGGTGGAGGCGCGTTTGGTGGATTTAAGGACGTCCAGCGCCTGCTGGAACAGGGCGCTGTCGTCGCCCAAGTCGCCGTCCTCGCCCTCGCCGCCCTCCTCGTCATCCTCGTCCTCCTTGGCTGCGCGGTCGATCTGCTGCTGGACGGACTGGTCGTATTGCGGCGGGCCGTTGCGCTTGAGGAACTCGACGATGCTCTGGACTTCTTCGTCAGCCACGAACGCGCCCTGGGCGCGGACGAGCTTGGAGGTGCCGGGTGGGGAGAAGAGCAGGTCGCCGCGGCCAATCAGGGTGTCGGCGCCCTTGCCGTCGAGGATTGTGCGGGAGTCCACCTGCGAAGCGACCTGGAAGGCGATGCGTGAGGGAAGGTTGGCCTTGATGACGCCGGTGATGACATTCACGGAGGGCCGCTGCGTGGCGATGATGAGGTGGATGCCGGCGGCGCGGGCCAACTGGGCGAGACGGGCGATCGACGTCTCGATCTCGGCCGGAGCGACCATCATGAGGTCGGCCAACTCATCCACGATGGCGACGATGTAGGGCAGGCGCTCGGGAATCTCGATCTCCTCGACGATGCCGTCCAATTCGGCCTGCTGCTCGGGCGGCAGGGGATCGGGTTTCTCCTTCTTGCGATTGTTGAAGCCGGTGATGTTGCGGACGTTGACCTTGGCGAAGACCTGGTAGCGGCGTTCCATCTCCTTGAGGAGGATCTTCAGTGCGGCGGGCACTTTTTTCGGCTCGGTCACCACCGGGATGAGCATGTGCGGCAGCGGATTGAATATCTTCAGCTCAACGACCTTCGGGTCCACCATGATGAGGCGGACATCCTTCGGGCTCTTGGAGTAGAGGATGGAGGCGACGATGGAATTGATGCAGACGGATTTGCCCGAGCCGGTGGCACCGGCGATGAGCAGGTGCGGCATCTTGGTGAGGTCGGAGATGAGCGGCTTGCCGCTGACATCCTTGCCCAAGGCGATGGGCAGCTCGCGTTTCTCGTCGTTCCAGACAGAGCTTTCGAGGATCTCGCGCATGCCCACCGGGGTGGATTTCTGGTTCGGCACTTCGACCCCGACGGCGGCCTTGCCGGGAATCGGAGCGAGGATGCGGACTGACTGGGCGCGCATGCCGAGGGCGATGTTCTTGTCCAAGCCCGAGATTTTTTCCACGCGCACGCCGGCGGCGGGCACGACCTCGTAGCAGGTGATGACGGGGCCGACATGGATTTCGCCCAGCGAGACCTCAACGCCGAATTCCTTGAGGATCCGGAGGAGATTCTCGGCGTTCTGCCGATGCTCTTCCTCGGAGTTGGTGCTGTCGCCCTTTACCTGCTCACGGAGCAATTTGAGCGGAGGGAACTCGTAGTTCTTGTCGTCGCTTTGCGGGAGGGCGACCTTGGCTTTCTTGGTTTCCTCCGGCTTGACGATGTTGAGCTCGAATTTGCCGACCGAGGCGGGCTTGGGGTCGGCCACCGGTTCGGGCAGCTTGACGAGCGGGCGGGCCGGGGGTTTGGGGTCGGCGGTTTCCGCCGGTGCCGATTTTGCGGCCAGCGGGGCAGCAGCGATTTTGGCCGGCTCGGCGAGGGGCTCCGCATTCTTGGGTGAAATGGGTTTCTGGGGCGTGATGGCCGGCGCAATCTTGGCGCTGGCCGCCGCTTGGGCGGCCGCAGCCCGTCTCTGGCGAACTTCCTCCGCGCGCGCCGCCGCCAGTGCGGCTCGTTTCTGGCGCCATTCGGTGAAGGCATTGAGCAGGCGGGCGACATCGGCGATAAAGTCCCGCGTGAAAATAAAGATGAAGCCGAGCAGATAGACGGTGCCAAAGATCAGAGCGGAACCGAAGACACCCAGGCTGTCCTTGAGCAGGGTCTGGTAGAGAAAAGTGCCGAGCAGGCCGCCGGGACCACCCGTGAAGATGGCTTGGTTGGTGAAGACCGTTTCCTGCATGGCCATGAGTGCGGAGAACGAGATCAAGCAGCAGGCGATGGCCACAAGGCGGGTCGTGGTGAGGCTCCGCGAACTGCGCAGATAGATGTAGGCCATCCGCAGGAGGAAGGCTGGAATAAGCCAGGAGGCGGCCCCAAGGAGATGATAGGCCCACCAGGTGTATTCCGCGCCGATAACACCGGAGAGATTCGTGCCCGTGGGACTGGTCGTGTGCGCGATGCTCTGGCCGGGCTCAAAATCAAGCAGCGCCACAATAAGGTAGAGGCCGGCTGCCATGCAGGTGGCGGCGGCAAGCCAATGCGGGCGATGCCGCGGACCCTCGAAGGACGGTGTGTCCTTGTCCTTTGCCTTTGCATTTGAATTCTCCGCTTTGGCCATTTGTAGTGGAAAGAATTGCAGGTCTATCAGACCGGAGGGTCAATGTAAAATCCCCGGCCAAGATTTGCGCAAGCCGCTAAAGCCCAACGAATGACGCCATTTCTAAAATTCAAGCCAGTCTACCAGGAACGGGTCTGGGGTGGGCGAGCGTTGGAGTCATTTCTGGGTCGGCAACTGCCCGGGGGTTCGCCGATTGGCGAAAGTTGGGAAATGGTGGACCGGCCTGAGGCGCAGTCGGTGGTCGCGAATGGTCCCTGGGCGGGCCAATCGCTGCGTGAAGTGATCACCGCCCATACGGCGGTCATCATGGGGCCAGCGTGGCCTAGAGAACGACCGTTTCCGATCCTGGTAAAGTGGCTGGATTGCCGCGAGCGGTTAAGCCTCCAAGTGCATCCGCCAGCGCTGATCGCGGCACAGCTGGGCGGTGAGCCTAAAACGGAAAATTGGTATATCGCCCGGGCCGAACCGGGCGCGGCCGTCCTGGCCGGACTGAAACCGGGAGTGGATGCGGCGCGTTTCCGCGGTGATCTGACTGCGGATGTCCGCCAGTTCGGCGCGAACGTTGGCGATCGCCGGGTGCGCTTCGCCGTAACGGTTTTGATAGTCTGCGAGCTGGCGGGCGACCGTCGCCTCTTGCGCACGCAGCTGGCTGATCACCACCGAGTTTAGAACGACA
>DAORVZ010000077.1:0-7113 GCA_035434005.1 Lacunisphaera sp. | reverse complement strand
GCCAAATGGGAGGAGGCCCTCAAGGGCAAGGGCGGGTTCCCCCTGCGGGTGGTCACCCACGACGCCAAGGGCAAGGACACCTTCAAGATGGAAGCCACGAAGATCGAGCCCGGCGCCCTGCCCGACTCGCTGTTCGCCCCGCCGGCGGGTTACCAGAAGTTCGCGATGCCGGACTTCGGCGGCATGTTCAAGGGCGGCGAGTGAAGCGCGGCGCGCAGAAGTCGCCGCTACAGACTTGACCAAACAAAAGGCCGGGCGAGATGCCCGGCCTTGCTTGTGTTCTTAAGCCGCGCGGGGCTCAGGGGAGCTTCAGCAGCTCGGCGGCGGTCCAGAAGGCCGTGCGGCCTGCGGTATCGGCGCGAACCTTGGCGACGGCCTCGGGCGTGACCTCGGAAGCGGAATTCCCCCAGGACGCGCGGACATAGGAGAGGACGTTGGCGACTTGCTCGTCCTTCAACGCACCACCGAGCGGAGCCATGACGTTGTTGTAATCCTTGCCCTCGACGGTGATAGGGCCGTTAAGGCCGTGAAGCACAATGCGGATGACGCGCTCCTCGCTTCCGGTGGCCCACTCGGAAGTAACCAACGGAGGATACTGGCCGGGGACGCCCATGCCGTTGGCTTGGTGGCAGGCAATGCAGGTGGTGTCGTAGACCTTTTTGCCCATCTGGGCGCGCGTGAGGGCCACGGCCACGGTGGCACCGGGCTTGGCGCGATTGGCATGCTCGTTAAAAACCAGCGGATCGAAACGAAGCGAGTAGTGCGCCATGTAGATCGAGCCGAAGAAGACGGCGCAGCACATCAAGCCGAGCAGCACCAGCGGGAGCATTGAATAGCCGTCCGCCTTCTCGGGCTTGGTTTTTTGCAGCTGAGCGTGGATCTGCTGGATGCTGTCATCACTGGCGCCGGATTGTTCGGCACGGAATTGGGAGTCGTTCGCGCTCATCTTAATGGCCCCCCTTCTTGGGCGCCGGCGTGTTGCGGCTGCGCTCGGTGGGATAGTCGTAGGTGTCCTTCAAGCTTTGGAGATAGGCGACCAAGGCGACCGCCCGGCTGGTGGGAACGACCTCCAGGCCGGGACCCGGGGCAAACTTCGAGGGCAACGCGAGGGCGTGTGCCGAGGGTTGCCGACCGGCGACCGGATGCACATCGAAGAGGAAGGGATGAGCCGGCATATTCGTGCCCTTGGCCACCGACTGCGGCGCGTAGAGCAGCCGGTAGAACCATTCGGCATATTCCGCCGGCTTCGCGTCACCCAAACGGGCACCGACATTGCGAAGGTCAGGTCCGAGGCGGTTCTGACCAATGAGGACCGACTGATCGCGGATGTAGTCGCGAGCGTAACTGCCACGCTCACCCCATTTGCGGGCGATGTCGGCGCCAAATCCCTCGTGCCTGACCTGCTGGGTATGACAGGCGACGCAACCAAGGTCCTGATAAACGAGGCGACCCTGATCGGCGAGGCCGGAGAGCGGTTGTGGGTAGAGTTGCTCGTCGGCGGCGTCCTTGAATTGGCTGAGGCCACCGATCTGCCGTTGAGCGGTCAGGAGCAGGCCGCCCCACGAGAGCGCGAGGGTGACGAAGGCACCGAGGAAGAGAGCGAGACCGTTTTTCATGCGTGGCCCTCCCCTTTCAGCAGACTCAGCTCCGGCGGGGTGCGGAACGCGGCCGGCGCGTTGCCGTGCGAGTTAAACGGGCAGGCCATGCCCACGAAGTTGATCAGGAAGGCGAGGTGGCCGAGCAGCAGCACGCCCAGCACGACGGTGCGGAAGGCGAACCAGAAGGACAGGGCCTTCGTGATATCCGCGAAGGGCACAGCGGCGTCATTGAGCAGCTGGCCCTGCGTCCAGCCAGCGGCGGCCAGTCCCACGGTCATCAAAACAACGCCCAAGACGGTGGTGCCGAAATGCAGCTTAATCAGGCCGGTGAATCGCCATTCGCGGCCAGTGAGGCGCGGGAGCATGAAATAGACGGCGCCGAACATCGCGGTCGAGAAGCAGGCGTAAAATGTCAGCCAGTCCCGCAAGCCGTCGAGCAAGGTGAATTGGACGATGGCGGCGAAGCTCCGCATCGAGAGCGCCAGATTCATAACGGCCGCGAGGGCGAAACCCACCAGGCTGACGAGGATAAAGCGGAGTGTGAGGCTGGCCCGGGCGGCGGCATAGCGGCCGGACAGGGTGCCGAAGAGGTTGAGGGCCACGATGACCACACCGACGACGACCAACATGTTGGCCACGATACCCAAGGTGGGGATCCATACCGGCACCGGCGCGCCGATCAGGCGGCTGCCGCCGGCAAACGCTGACGTGACCGCCAGCCACCAGAAGCCCAGGGAGGCCAGATAGTAGTTCGAGACTGGCTTGCCCAGAATCTTGGGCAGGAAGTAATACGCGGCGGCCAGCGCGACCGGCACGAACCAGAGAGCGTAGAGGCCGTGCACATACCAAGCGTTGACGATCGGCTGGAGCACCCCGCGCACCGGTGTCCGGATCAGCATCACCTGTGCGACGGCATACAACCAGGGAAACCAAAAGGCCGCGCCGAAGAGATACCATTGCGAGGCGTAGACATTCTCCGTGTTCCTGATGCTGAAAGTGGTCACGGCCCAGACGCCAATCATCGCGTAGGCGGCAAGCAGCAGCAGACCGACAAAACGCGGCATCTCGAGCAACTCGAAGGAGGTCGACCATCCGGCGAGGATGCCGCCGACGCCGAGAGTGACCCCGAGATTCCAGAACTTGGCGGCGACGAACAGCCAGCCCCCGTGGCGGAGGGTGGTCGCGGAGAGGCGGGCCATCAGCCAGAGTCCGAATGCGAAGGCAGCATTCATGCCCCAGCCGTAAACGAGGGCGTTCTGCGCGGCCGGCGCGAGCCGCCCGTGCGTAAACCAGGCGCAATCAGCCAGGAAGCCGGGCTGGTGCAGTTGCATCGCGGCGGCCAGCTGCATGACACCGCCGAGCAGCAGCCAGAGAAGCGCCGAGCCGAGGAAAGCGAGCACCGGCCACTTGGCCGAGGCGTCGATCTCGATTTGCTCAGTGCGGGCGTTGGGGGCGGAAGGGTTCATCTCGGGGCTTACTTCTTGGCGTGGTCACGGACAGTGAGGGCGATCGCGCGGTCGATGGGCAGGCGGACCGTGCCGGCGGGCCGGTCGATCCAGGCGTAGCTGGTCGCGGCGGCGTGCTCTTGGGCGAGGTGCTCTGTGAGCAGAGCCTTGCGCTCCACGGGCGTCCTCACGCCCGCGACGGGATCCACTGCCTCAGCGGTCGGGGTGTAGATTTTCCGGGCCAGCCAGCCGAAGAGGGCGAAGCAGACGAGCACAATGGCCGTGGTGAACACGGGCGTGCGGTGCGGGAATGAAAAATTGGCGGAATCACTCATGGCTTAATGGGCGGCCGGGACCGCGCCAGCTTCCGGCGCGGCGGCCTCGTGATGGGTGAGCGATTCGACGATGCGCGGGTCACGGATCGGGATGAGCTTGGTGGTGGCCAGGCTCCGCAAGTAAGACCAGACGCAGATGCCGCCGACACCGACGACGGAAGTCAGCACCCACAGCAGGTTGATTGAGAGGAACGGCAGCGGCTCGTCGTGCACATCTTTGAGGGCCGGCAGGACGTTGTAGCAGATATCGACCAAGATGATGACAGCGACGACCCCGCTGATGATCGCGGCCGGCTTGCGCTCCGCCTTCCAGCGATAGACCAGCCAGGCGAGGAAGGGGAAGAAGAAGTGGCCGAAGAGGAGCAGCATGCCGACCCAGAGCCAGTCACCGTGTTCCCGGATGTTATACCAGAAGGTTTCCTCGGGGACGTTGGCGTTCCAGATCAGGAAGTATTGCGAGAAAGTGACGTAGGCCCAGAACACCACAAAGGCAAAGGCCAGCGCCACAAGCGTGTGAAACTGATTGGTGTTGTAGATGCCCTTGTAATCGCCGCGGGCGTAGAGCCAGACGGTGATAAACACGGCAAACGCGAGCGCGCCGCGCACGCAGTTGGCGAAGAACCACACGCCATACATCGTCGAGAACCAGTGATATTCGAGGCTCTTCATCCAGTAGATCGAGGCGAAGGTCAGCGACAGCGCGGTGAGCACGACGCCGGCGGCGGCGGTGCGCCGGCTCATTGAAGTCCACTTGGGATCGCCGTCGCGATCCTGCGTAAAGGAGGCCTTGCGGAAGAGGGCGGAGAGTCCGATCCAGATCACGAAGAAACCGATCGTCATGCCGGTGAACATGCCTTGGTTAAGGAAGCCGGCTTTCTTAACGTAGAGGACGTCCTGTCCCACGGTGCCATGGCCGCCATGCAACGGGTGGGCGAGATCCATCCAGGGCCAGATGAAGCCGGGTTTCAGCCACGCGGAAAGGAGCAAGGGCAGGAACAAAACCGCGAGCCAAGTGAAGGCGGAAACGCCATGCTCATATTGGCGGCGGATGACCGTGGACCAGCCGGAATCGGTCAGATGATGGATGATGATCAGCAGCAGCATGCCTATGGCGATGGCGCACCAGTAGGAGATGCCGATGAGATAGGCCAGGGCGACCCCATGCGGGTCCGAAACGAAGAGGCCGACGGCAGTGAGCGCGAGGCCCACGAGGCCGGCCCCTAGAAATTTCTTGGCCAAGGTGGCCGTGGAAGCAGGTGCACTCATGTTACTTCAGCCCTCCTTGGAGCTCGGCCGGGACGTCCTTGATAGAGCCGTGCGCGGCGCGTTGGAGGGCGCGGACGTAGGCGACCACGGCCCAGCGGTCATCGGGGGATAGCTTGTCGGCATAGGAGAGCATCGTGTTCTTGCCGTGTGTGATCGTGTTGAATATTTCGCCCTCGGCCATGCCACGGAGGCGGTCGTCGTGGTAGGTCGGGGTCGTCAGCATCCCGTAGGACTTCGTGATGCCGTTGCCGTCACCGAGCGCGCCATGGCAGGGTGCGCAATAGATCTGGTAGCGTCCCTGCCCGTGCTCGATAAACGCGCCGGTAATCGAGAGGGCAGCCGGAAAGCCGCGGCCAAAGGTGCCGTCGGCAAGCTTGCCGTCGTAGTGGAAATCGTCGGCCTTGAGGAAGGCGGGGTCGGCCTGGCGAGCGTCGCGCCCGAAGGGCACGGTCCCAGCCGGAAGCGGTCGGTCGGCGCGGCCGTCGGCGAAGAACTTGGACTCGGCCTGCGGCTTGTATTTGGCCTGATGATCCATGTCCGGGAACATCTCAATCGGCGGGCGGGTGGAGATCATGCCGCGATAGCCCATCACGGAGAGCAGCAGGACGACCACGAAGGCGAGCGTGTAGTAGGCGAAGCGCATCGGTTCAGGCCTCCAGCTCCGCGATGTCCTTGCCGCCAATCCTCGCGAGCAGTTCGCGGGTGGCGGTGGCGTTGAATTTCGGGTCGTTGGTCTCGATCACAATGTAGAAGCGGTCGTCCATGGCCCGCACGAACTGCGGGGCTTTCATCACCGGGTGGTAGTGCATTGGCAGGCGGTTCAGGAAGAACATGCCGCCGATGGTCGCGAAGGCGGTGAACAGGATGGTGAGCTCATACGAGACCGGGAACGCGAACATCGGGCTGAACATGGGTTTGCCACCCACGACCAGCGGATACTCCGACAGTCCCAGCCATGCGATGAACCCCATGCCGGTGCAGAAGCCGATGACGCCGCCGGCGAGCGAGAAGCGCGGCACCTTGGAGCGGCGCACGCCCATGGCGTAGTCGAGGCCGTGCACGGGGAACGGCGTGAGAGCGTCCCAGCGGGTGTAGCCGGCGTCGCGCACCTGCTCGCAGGCCTGATAGATCTCGGGCGTGGTATCGAAGGCGGCAATGAGTCCGTAGGTCTTGTTCATGGCGGCGGTTCCTTAGTGCTTCGACGATCCATGGGGATCGGCCGCGGGGATGACCATCTTGATCTCCGACATCGGCATGATGGGGAGGAACCGGATAAACAGGAGGAAGAGGACCGAGAACACGCCGAAGGTGCCGAAGAAAGTGAAAATTTCGACGATCGACGGCGAATAATAGCCCCAGCTTGACGGCAGGAAGTCGCGGGCTAGCGAGGTGACGATGATCACGAAGCGCTCGAACCACATGCCGACATTGACGAAAATGCAGAGGATCCAGACCAGCGTGGTGTTGTTGCGCACGGCTTTGAACCAGAAGAACTGCGGGGTGATCACGTTGCAGGAGATCATGATCCAGTAGGCCCACGCGTAGTGGCCGAAGGCTCGGTTGATGAACGCAAAACCCTCGTAGGGGTTCGTGCTATACCAGGCGATGAAGAACTCCATCGAGTAGGCGTAGCCCACCATGGTGCCCGTCGCCAAAATGATTTTGCACATGCAGTCGATGTGATACTGCGTGATGAGATCCTCTAGGCGGTAGACGGCGCGCAGCGGCAGCATGAGCGTGAGCACCATGCCGAAGCCGGAGAAGATGGCCCCCGCGACGAAATAGGGCGGGAAGATCGTCGTGTGCCAGCCCGGGATCAGCGAGACGGCGAAGTCAAACGACACGATCGTGTGCACCGAAAGCACGAGCGGGGTCGAGATGCCGGCCAGGATGAGGTAGGCCATCTCGTAGTTGCTCCACTGCCGGTTCGAGCCGCGCCAGCCCATGGCGAAGAAGCCATAGAGGCGCGCCTTGAACAGATTGCCGGCCGCCGTGAAGCGGTCCCGCAGCGTGCCCAAGTCGGGGATGAGGCCCACATACCAGAAGAGGACCGACACCGTGCCGTAAGTGGAAACCGCAAACACGTCCCACTCCAGCGGGGAACGGAAGTTCTGCCAGATGCCGTTCGAGTTGGGGAACGGGAACAGCCAGCCCGGCGTGACGGCGAACCAGATGCGGCCGACGTGGAAGACCGGGAAGATGGCGGCGCAAACCACAGCGAAGATCGTCATGGCCTCGGCGGGGCGGTTGATGGAGGTGCGCCATTTCTGGCGGAGCAGGCACAGGATCGCGGAGATGAGCGTGCCGGCGTGGCCGATGCCGATCCAGAACACGAAGTTGACGATGTCCCAGGCCCAGTTGACCGGATTGGCGTGGCCCCAGACGCCGACTCCCGTGGCGACGAGGTAGATCAGGCCGGCGACGGTGAACGAGGCGACAGAGGCGGCCGCGCCAAAGCACCACCACCAC
>DAORVZ010000076.1:0-7149 GCA_035434005.1 Lacunisphaera sp. | reverse complement strand
CAGATCGAAGACATTTACATCTACCTGAAGAACTACGTGCCCGGCTTCGAGAAGTGCTTCTTTACGAAGACCGCACCCTTCCTCGGTATCCGCGAGACGCGCCGCATCGTCGGCCAGTATACGATGACCCAGGAGGATGTGCTCGGCTGTCGCCACTTCGAGGACAGCATCGCGGTGGCCAGTTATCCGATCGACATTCACCGCCCCGGGGACGAGGGCTGCACGCTGATCTGGTGCGGCGACTGTTACGACATTCCGTTCCGGTCGCTTGTGCCGCAGAAGGTAAAGAACCTGCTCGTCGCCGGCCGCTGCATCTCCACCACGCACGAGGCGATGGGTGCAATCCGGGTCATGGCCACCTGCATGGCGATGGGCGAGGCCGCCGGCCGCGCCGCCAAGCAGGCTATCCGGGCCGGCATCGCGCCGACGGAGGTTGATGTGAAGGAATTGCAGGCCGAGTTGCGCGCGAAGGGCGCCTATCTTCGGGAGTCGCAGGCATGAGCCGCCGAGAATGTCCGCCCGCCGCGGCGTCACGCCCGTCCTCGCGGCAGCGTTGGCTGCTGGGAAGGCTGGCCGCGTTGATCGCGCTGACCGTCCGGGCGGCGTCCGCTGCGGCGGCGCCCGACCCCGCGGCGGAAATCACCGCGATGACCTACAATATTCTCTACGATTCGCCGAAATGGGGGCCGGGGCAGGATTGGGCGCTGCGCCGGCCTGCGATGGAGGCGCTGCTGCGGAAGCACGGTTCCGAATTGATCGGCTTCCAGGAAGTGCGTCGGGGGCAGCTGAGCGAACTGCAGCAGATGCTGCCGGAATACGGATTCGTCGGCAATGTGCCCGGCCAGGATCCCGGTGCGGAATTTCCCTGGCTGATGGTGCCGGTCTTTTTTCGGCTCGATGTGCTCGAGGTGATCGACACGGGCATCGCCTGGCTGACCGGCACCGATCAGGACGGCCGGCCGCAGATCGGCTGGCCCGAAATCGGGACCACGGTCCGGCCCTATTACGCCGTGTGGGTGAAGTTCAGCCACAAGCCGACGCGGCGGGTGTTCTATTTTGTGAACCTCCACCTGCCGCCGTTCCAGCCCGCTTTGCGCGAACGCTCGGCCGTCGAGGTGCGCCGGCTGTTGTCCGGCCTGGCGCCGGAGCTCCCGGTCATCGTGGCCGGCGACTTCAACTCCGACGACGAGCCCGGGATCAAGTCGATCATCGCAGCCGGCTTGCGCGATGCGCGGGAGATCAGCCGGGAGCCGGCGCGGGGACCTTATGCCACCCTCGTCAAGAACACGAAACGGATCGATCACTTCCTGGTCAGCCGCCAGGTCGAGGTCGGTGCCTTCGTCACCCTCGATGAAAAATTCAACGACCGTTTCCCCTCGGACCATCTTCCGGTGCTGATGAGATTTCTCCTTCACTAAACCAAGGTGCTTCGCGTCAATTTCTCGCCATGTATTCGGCAATCTCTCGGCAATTCGTCCGGCGCGCCGTCGCACAGCAATCTCTCGCTTTCACGGGCGACCTTGGCTGATCCATCCAATGGCCATTGTCGCTGGGATTGATTTTGGCACCCTCAGTGTGCGCGTCTCGCTGATCGACAGCGAGCGGGGCCGGCTGGCTTCGGCTTCCGCCAGCTACCCGTTGCTCAGGAGAAAAGAAGTCCCCGACTACGCAGCGCAGCGGGCGGAAGATTACCTGACGGCGCTGACCGTCGCCATGCGCGACGCTTTGGCGACGGCGGGATTGACCGGCGACGAGGTGGTCGCGCTGGCCGTCGACACCACTGGCTCGACCATCGTGCCGGTGGATCATGCGCTGCAGCCGCTGGACGACTATTACCTCTGGTGCGATCACCGGTCGGCGCAGGAGGCCGCAGAAATCACCCATCGCGCGCGTCTGGAGAACCTGCCGGCGCTCCGCTGGTATGGTGGGGTGTATTCCTCGGAGATGGCGCTGGCCAAGGTGCTGCACTGGCTGCGGCACAATCCGGAGAAACGCGCGCGGTTTGCCACGGCGCTGGAACACTGTGATTGGATGGTGGCGCAGCTGACGGGGGTGTCGGACGTGGCAGGCCTGACGCGCAGCATTTGCGCCGCAGGTCACAAGTGGCTTTGGAACGCGGAGGCGGGTGGCTGGCCGGCGGATGATTTCCTGCGCACGGTCGACCCGCTGCTCGGCGGCTTTGCCGCCGGGGCGGGAACACACTTCGCCACATCCGACCGCATTGCGGGACGCCTTTGCAGGGCTTGGGCGGAACGGCTGGGCTTGCGTGAAGGCATACCGATTCCCGCGCCCGCGCTCGATGCCCATTGGGATGCGATCGGGGCCGGCATCGCGTTGGGCGATGTCGTCAATGTGGTCGGCACCTCAACGTGTGTGATGGCCATTGTGGGTGCGACCGAGCCAATTGATGGCGTTTTTGGCGTCGTCCCGGGGTCAATCCACCCAGCCTATTATGGTATCGAGGCGGGGTTGTCCGCCGCCGGTGACATCTTCGAGGCTATTGCGCGCCGCGCCGGCACCACCGTGGCGGCGCTGTCCCGCGGCTTGGAAACGTTTTCCGCCGGACAGACCGGACTGCTCCGGCTGGTCTGGGACAATGGCGACCGCAACGTTCTGTCGGATCCGGCGCTCTCGGGTATTACGCTCGGCTGGCGGCTACTGCACACTGCGCAGGACGAGTTGTTTGCAGCAATTGAGGGAACCGCGTTTCATACCCGCATCATTCTCGAGCGTATGGCCGACAACGGTGTCCCGATCAACCGGGTGATCAATGGTGGCGGGATTCCGCAGAAAAATGCGGCACTGAACCAGGTCTACGCCAATGTGTTCAACAAGCCGGTGCTCGTGCCGGAACAGGAGATTACGAGCCTAGGGTCCGCGATCTTCGCTTTTCTGGCGGCAGGGATATTTTCCTCCGTGGAGGAGGCGCAGCGGCGTCTGTGCCCCGCCTATCGCGTCATCACGCCCGAGCCGGCGGCGGTGGCCGTGTATGAGCGGCTGTATGCGCTGTATTGTGATCTCTATTTTTCGACTGCTGGTTCGGCATCCCCTAATGGAGGAATACCTCAGGTGCTTCGAGAACTAGGGGATATCGCCCGCGTCAGGTAGTCGGGGGTCTGCCGGATTTCGCCTCGCCGCGCGGGTGCATTTCGCCAAGCGTCCGGCCAGCAAGTTCAGCCCCCCCCCTGGCCGGCGGGACTTTGCCGGCATGATCACCCCGAACAATCACGTGGCGGAAATGCAGGGCCTCTATGGCCCGTTCACCCTCGCCGAGCGGGTGGTGCAGAAGATCTGGCTGCGGGGTGATTTCGACTGGACGCGGCTGGCGTTGGTGGACGGACGCCCGCTGGAGATTCGCCACGCCGGAGTCTGGAATCTGCTCGGTGGGCCGGATTTTCGCGGCGCCCAGCTGGTGATCGGCGGCGAAAGGATCATTGGCGACGTGGAGGTGCATTTCCACGTCACGGACTGGCGGGCGCATCGGCATGAGATGGATCGGGCTTACGACAACGTTGCGCTGCATGTCGTGCTGTTCCCGCCGTCACTCGGAGAACGGCCGGCGCGACGGGGTGATGGCCGGGAAATCCCGACGCTCGTGCTGCTGCCGCTACTGCACCGGGATTTGGAGGAAACTGCCTCGGACGACGCGCTGGAGACCATCACCGCGCGGGATGAGTGGGAGAAATTCGCGGACCTCGCCGCCGTGCCCGCAGCGGAATTGGCGGGGCTGCTCCGGCAAAAGGCGGCCGGGCGGTGGCGGCAAAAGGTGCGTTTCGCGCAGCTGCGGATCAAGCGAGTGGGATGGGGGATGGCGGCGCATTGCACGGCGCTGGAAATCCTTGGTTACCGCCACAATCGCGCGGCGATGCTCGCAGTGGCGGCGAAATATCCGTTGGAGGCTTGGGGCGGTGGTCTCGATCTCGCGCAGGTCTATGCGGAGAGCGGGGCACTGTGGCAGACGCAGGGCGTGCGGCCGGCGAACCACCCGCGCGCACGTTTGCGGCAGTATCAGGCTTGGGCGGCGGCCATCCCTAACTGGCCGGAGCGGTTGTTACAGCTGGTGAAGACCCTGCCGACTGGCGGGCTTGAGGCGACGCCGACCAAGCTGGCGCGGCAGGCGTTCGGTCTGGCGAAGCTGCGAGAGACCTTTGCGCGCGACATCGTGAGCGGAGTTGTCGGCGGCAGGCGGTTGGATAACCTCGTGTGCGACGGTTTCCTGCCATTGATAACCGCGCAAACCGGAAGGGACGCTGAAATGATTTGGTTCCACTGGTTTTGGGGAGATGTGCCGGAGCAGGTGCGAACCGCCTTGCCCAAACTCGGGGTGGCGGGTCGGGGGAGCGGCCAGGCGCTTTGCCATGGCTGGGGGCAGGGTATGTTGGCCTGGATTCTGGAGCAGGCCACCCGCGCAAGTCCCTCAACCGGAGAAAACTTGCCGGGGGCTTGACAAGCGTTCTACCCGGGCAATAACTTCCACCCCCTATAACTAGTTCACTTTCTAAAAGGTGGGCCCTCGGGTCCGCCTTTTTTTTCCCCATTAATCCACACACACCATGAGCAGCGAAATCCTGTCCGTCCTCGAATACATGGAAAAGGAGAAGGGCATTCCACGTGCCGACATGATCTCCACCATCGTCAACGCCATCAAGACGGCGGCGTTGAAGGGCGTGAACTCGGGGCAGGAGCTCAAGATCGAGATCAATCCCAAAAATGGCCAATTGAATGCCTGGTCGCTGCTCAAGGTGGTCGATTCCGTGTCCGACCCGAAGCTGCAGATTCACGTCGAGAAGGCCCAGGTCTTCAAGGCCGGTGCCGTCGTGGGCGACGCCATCGAGAAGGAGATCGACCCGGCCTACCTCGGGCGCATCGCCGCCCAGACCGCGCGCCAAGCCATCATGCAGCGCCTGCGGGCCTTCGAGAAGGAGCGCATCTACGACGATTTCAAGGATTCCGTGGGCGACATCGTGAGCGGCACCGTCCGCCGCCGCGAGCGCAACGATCTCTTCATTGACCTCGGCAAGGCCGAGGCCGTCATGCCCGGCAAGGAGCAGGTGCCCGGCGAGGAATACGCCCCCGGCGAGCGCATCCGCTGCATCCTGCTGGAGATTGAGAACAGCAGCCGCGGCCCCGAGATCATCCTCAGCCGCGCCAGCCCCAAGTTTGTCCGTCGCCTGTTTGAACTCGAGGTCACCGAGATCGCCGACGGCACGGTCAAGATCGAGGCATTCGCCCGGGAGCCGGGCTACCGCACCAAGATCGCTGTCACCAGCAGCGACCCGAAGGTCGACCCTGTCGGCGCCTGTGTCGGTGCCCGCGGAGCGCGCGTGAAAAGCGTCGTGCGCGAACTCGGCGGCGAGAAGATCGACATCATCCCCTATCACGCCGACACGAAGGAGATGCTCATCGAGGCGCTCAAGCCGGCCGTGCCGCGCGAGATCATCCTCGACGAGAAAAACAAGCGCCTGCTGGTTCGCGTGGTGAACGACGATCTCGCCGTGGCGATTGGCCGCAAGGGCCAGAACGCGCGCCTGACTTCCCGCCTCGTGGGCTGGCGCCTCGACATCGAGGAGTTCAAGGTGGTCGCCGCCGATCCGGTCGCACAAGCCATCAGCCTCTTCGTCAACAGCTACGGTTTCGACAAGACCGTCGCCGAGCGCCTTGTCGCCAACGGCATCAATTCCCCTGCGGCCTTCGAGAGCGTGGACGCCACCGACTTGGTCGGCATGGGCTTCACCGAGGAGGAGGCCGCCGCCCTCATCTCCAAGGTTTCCGGTTCCTGAATCGTTCACATCCGACAAAATATCCGCCGCACCACTGAATGAGCGCCCGCATCCACGAGATCGCCAAGCAATACAACATTGAGCCGAAGGAAATGCTTTCCTGGCTCAAGGAGCAGGGCTACGTCGCGGCGGATACGAAGTCGGTGTCGAGCACCGTCAGCAAGATTTACTACGACGAGATCGAGAAGAAATACGGCAAGCCGGCCCCCGAGCCCGTCGTGAGCCCCGCCCCGGTGGTGGTCGCGCCAGAAACGCCGGCGCTCAAGCTGCCCGCCGGGGTCTTCGTGAAGTCAGCCGCAGATATCGTCCGCGAGAAGGAAGAGGCTGCCAAGGCCGCCGCCGCCGCGCGAGCCGCCACCCTGCCGCCGGCCCCGATGGTCGCTCCCAAGCCGCCGCCCGCGCCCACGATGAAGGCCCCGCTGCCCGTGCCGGTGGTGGCCCCGCGCCTGGCCCCGTCCACCCCGCCGCCGATCCGACCAGCCCCCGTTTTCAACGCGCCAATTGCGCGGCCAGCTCCGTTGGTTCCGCCGCCCGCCAAGGTTCCCTTGGCCCCGCCGCCCGTGGCCAAGCTCGCCCCCCTGGCCCCGCTGCTGCCCGCAGCGCCCACGACGAGCAATGTCACCGTGACCGAGGAGGGTGGCGTGAAGATCATCCACCTCAAGCCGCCGATCATTGTGAGGGAATTCGCCGTCGCGCTCGGACTCAAGCCGTTCAAGCTGATCTCCGAGCTCATGGAGATGAGCATCTTCGCGTCGATGAACCAGTCCATCGATGAGGCGGTCGCGACCAAGGTTGGCGAGAAGCATGGCTTCCTGCTCGACATCAAGCACCGCGGCGAGACCGCCGCGCCGCCCATCACGCCGGAGAAGGCGAAGATCAACAAGGAGGAGAAGGCGCGCGAAGAGGATATCAAGAACCTCGCGCCCCGTCCGCCCGTGGTCTGCATTCTCGGTCACGTGGACCACGGCAAGACTTCCCTGCTCGACGCCATCCGCCAGGCCAATGTCGCCGCCGGCGAGGCGGGTGGCATCACCCAGCACATCGGCGCCTATCAGATCGAGCACAGCGGCCGCAAAATCACCTTCCTCGATACGCCCGGTCACGCCGCCTTCACCAAGATGCGTGCGCGCGGCGCTTCCGTTACCGATATTGCCGTGCTGGTCGTGGCGGCGGACGACGGTTTTATGCCGCAGACGGACGAGGCCTTGCAGCACGCAAAGGACGCCAAAGTCGCGCTCATGGTGGCCGTCAACAAGATGGACGTGAAGGGAGCGAATCTTGACCGTGTGAAGCAGCAAATGCAGGAGCGGCAGATCGCGCCCGAAGACTGGGGCGGGGAGACCGTCACGGTGCCGGTGGCTGCGATCAA
>DAORVZ010000075.1:0-7184 GCA_035434005.1 Lacunisphaera sp. | reverse complement strand
CGCGATCGTCACGAGGGCGGCGTGGGTCACATCGGGAGCGCCCTCGACGCTGTCCAGCATCGAACGCAGCGTCGCGACGCTCGTCTTCCCCTCGGCCGCCGCGAACTGTTGCACGGCAACCTCGCGGAGACCGGCAAGGCTCTCCTCGCACGACGCGATCAAGGCTCGGCACTCGGTGCGAACCTGTTCGAGGCGCAGCTGCTCGCGTCGTGCGGCCTCGAGCTCGATGCGGGTGCGTCCACTCTGGCTCATGACGGCTCGCCCCCCAAAGGCGCTTGCGCCACCTTCGAACGAGCCCTGAGCGCCGCGCAGCCTCTGGGGCTGAGGGTCGCGGCCAACTCCACAGCGGGACGCGACTCGCCGTAGCGCAACTCCACGTCGTGCACGACCACACCCCGGTCGCCATCGACGACGACTGCCGCGGGGCTGACGTGGTCCGCCAAGTAGACCGAGACCCCCGCCTTGGCTCGGCCCTCGACACACGTGCGGACCCGAGGGTCCTCGAGCCAGCAGGGATGAAGAGCGATCTCGCGGCGGGCACGTTGCAGGGTGCGCAGGACCCACTCGGGCGAACTGAGCGCGAGGCCGTAGTCCTCCTCGGCATTGCTCTCGAAGTAGCGTTGGTAGGCGAAGCCGGTGCGGGCGTATTCCTCGAGCAGGGCGGCCTTGTCGATGTTCTCCGCGATGTTGCGCCGACCGCGGGCCAGCAGGCTGGATGCCGTGCGCCCCTGCGTGGTGAAAACGATGACGCCGCACTCCTTTGTCCACTTCACTAGGCAATCCAAAGTGGCCAGCCAGCGGTCCTGCCGCAGGTGTGTGACGAGCGACCCGACCCAGATGAGGTCAAATTGCGCCGTGAACGGCAGCTGGTGGAGGTCGGCCTGCGAATACACTGGCGTGGCCCCGAATTGCTGCGCGCAGAAATCGACTCCACTGCGGTCAAGGTCGCATGCCGTGAGGCGGGCGTAGGGATAATGGGCGCGCAGCCAGCGCAGCACCCGGCCATGGCCGCAGGGCAGGTCAAGAATGGCGGGATAGTGCGGCTTGTCGCACAATTCCGAGGAGAAATGGATCAATTCCAGGGCGCGCCGACCGAGATCGAAATATTGCTCCGGATTATCGGTCGCCTGCATGGTGTCGCGCGGATCGACGGTGCGATCCACGGGCAGGTGGCTGAAATTATATAGCAGCTTCATGAGGCGATGGGGCGCATCAAGGCGCGGTGACTGGTGGTCGTCAACCGCGCTTGCGCACACTTGCCACCTCCGGACGGCCGGGCCTTACTGGACGGATGACTCTCCCTATCTGGGAAGATCGCGACTGGCAGCCTTTGCCGCGACTCGAAGGGCCTGCGCGGGCCGACGTGTGCGTCATCGGCTTGGGCGGCTCCGGCTTGGCGGCGATGGAGGAACTGGGCGCGCTGGGCGTCAGCGCGATCGGGGTCGAGGCCGGCGAGGTGGGCGCGGGCGCAGCGGGGCGCAACGGCGGTTTCATGCTCGCGGGGCTGGCCCGATTTTTCAACGAGACGGTCGTGCAGTTCGGCGAGGCGACGGCCAGCGCGCTCTACCGGCTCACCGCACAGGAAATCCAGCGGCAGGCGGCGGAGCTGCCGGAGATCATCCGGTTCACCGGTTCGCTCCGCCTTGCGGCGGACGAGGCCGAGCGGGCGGATTGCCGGAAACATCTTGCCGCGTTGCGCTATTGCGGATTCGCGGCCGAGCCCTACACGGGCCCGGAGGGTGAGGGCATCCTGCTGCCGACGGACGGGGTCATGCAGCCGCTCCGGCGGGTGCGGGCGCTCGCACGGAAACTGCGGCAGCGCGATGCCCTGCTCTACGAAGGCTCGCCGGTGCGGAAGATCGTGCCCGGATCGGTGGTGACCGAGCGGGGCACGATTTTTTGCGACACCGTGATAGTGGCGGTGGACGGGCGGCTGGAAAAAATCTTTCCGGAGCTCAGCCCGCGCGTCCGCACCGCGCGGCTGCAGATGCTGGCCACGGCGCCCGCCCCCGAGGTGAGTTTCCCCCGGCCGATCTACTGGCGGCACGGCTATGAATACTGGCAGCAGCGGCCCGACGGCAGCATCGCCTTGGGCGGTTTTCGTGACCACGGCGGCGAGGGCGAGTGGACGCACTCACCCGAACCGACGGAGCTGATCCAGGGCCTGCTCGAAAAATTCCTGCGCGATCACCTGCGGGTGCGCGCGCCGGTGACGCACCGCTGGGCGGCTTCAGTGGCTTACACCGCCGACGGGCTGCCAGTGCTGGAACCTGTGCGCGACAAGGTCTGGGCTGTGGGAGCCTACAGTGGCACGGGGAACATCGTCGGCGCGCTCAGCGCGCGGGCGGCCGTGCGCCTGGCCTGCGGGCAGTCGGCGGAATGGGCTGATCTGCTGACCGCCGCGCGGGTCCATGCCGCCAAGTCATAAGCGGCTGAGGGATTGACACGCGGGCACCGGCCGATCACCACTGGCGGCCGTGAATCGTTTTGCCACCAGCTTCAGCTTTACCTTTGCGGGCTACTTTAGCCCGCAGACCGCCGGCGGCTTGTCCCAGCGCAAACTCTGATTCACCCCAGAACCAATTTGCAAAGGAGCCGCCCCATCGGGCGGCTTTTTTGTTTTAACCCATCACCACCATGATCCTGCCCAAAAACAACCGCCTCACCGCCGAGGAAGTCGCCCAACTGACCGCCATCGTCACCGAGTTTGGCTGCCGCATCCAGCCGATCGTCGGCGACGTCCGCAGCATCTACGCCATTGTGGGCGACGAGCGCCACGAACTGATGATCAGCCGGCTGGAGGGCCTGCCATTCGTGGACCGGGTGGACACCATCCAGTCGCCGCACAAGCTGATGGACATCAAGTCCGATCTCTCCCGCCACCGGGTGAAGATCGGCGGCGTGACGCTCGGCGACGAACTGCTGATCATGGCGGGCCACTGCACCATCGACCCGAAGAACCCGAATCTTTTCTACGAGACGGCCCAAGCGGTAAAAGAGGCAGGCGCCCACGCGCTCCGGGGCGGCGTGTGGAAACCACGCACCAATCCCTACGCCTTCCAGGGCGACAACAAGTCGCTGGAAATTCTGATGGAAGGTTCGCGCCGCACCGGCCTGCCGGTGGACACCGAGGTGATGGACGAGGAGCAACTGCGACTCGCCCTCTCCGCCGGCGTGCCCATCCTCCAGATCGGCGCGCGCAACGCCCTCAACTATTCGCTTCTCCGCCAGATCGGCGCCGCCATCGCCGGCCGGCCGACCGCCGTGCTGCTCAAACGCGGTATGCACACGGGCACGCTCAACGAATTCATCTCCGCCGCCGAATACATCGTGAATTTCGGCAACCCCAACGTCATCCTTTGCCCGCGCGGCACGCAACCCGGGCTCGACGGCTACCGCAACCACCCGGATGAATCCATCACGCCGTTGCTCAAGGAGCGCACCTGGGCCCCCGTAGTCATCGATCCGTCCCATTCCGTGGGCAAGGCCGCCTACGTGCCGGCCTGCGCTCTCGCCGCCGTGGCCTACGGCGCCGACGGCCTCTGCATCGAGGCGCACGTCAGCCCGAGCCACGGCCTGGGCGACGATCCGAAGCAGGCGATCACGCCGGCGGTGCTTGCGGGGTTGATTACCCGGGCCAAGGCCCTCCATGCTCTCCGCCGCTCCACCGCCGCGTCATGAAACAAAAACTCGCCAAAATCCGCACCGAGATCGACGCCCTCGATCAGCAGGTCGTCAAACTTCTCAACACCCGGCTGAAGTGCGCGCAGCGGATCGGCGATTTGAAGCGCGGTGCGAAGACCCGCATCTACGTCGCCGAACGTGAAGCCGACGTGCTGCGCCGCGTGGCGGCGGTTAACCAGGGCCCCCTCAAGGCCGCCGCGCTCCAGGCGATCTACCGCGAGATCATGTCGGCGGCACTGGCGCTGGAAAAACCCCTGTGTGTGGCCTACCTCGGACCCGAGGCCACCAACACCCACGCCGCCGCGCTCCGCAAATTCGGCTCGAGCGTGGACTACCGGCCGATGGCCAGCATCGCCGACATCTTCACGGCCGTGGAGAAAGGCGAGGCCGACTACGGCGCCGTGCCGGTGGAGAACTCCACCGAGGGCTCCGTCCGCGACTCCCTTGACCTGTTTGTCGAGACCCCGCTGAAGATAGTCGCTGAGTTGCACCAGGAGATCGAGCACACGCTGCTCGCCCGCGGCCACCTGGCGAAGATCAGGAAAATTTACTCGAAGGACCAGGCGTTGGCCCAGTGCCGCCGCTGGTTGCAGCGCAACCTGCCGCATGCCCAGCTGGTCGATGTCGACAGCACCGCGCTCGGCGTGCAGATCGCCGCCAAGGAGAAGGGTGCCGCGGCCATCGCGCCGCGCCTCGCCGGTGAGCGTTACGGCGTGCCTGTCGCGGCCACGCACATCCAGGATCTCAAGAACAACACCTCGCGCTTCGTATTCCTCGGCCGCGAGGCCTCGGGCTCGGCCGGCAGCGGCCACGACAAGACGAGCCTGCTCGTGTCGCTGCACCACGAGCCCGGCGCCCTGCTGCACGCGCTGCAGCCCTTCAACCGGCGCAAGCTGAACCTGACGCGCATCGAGTCGCGTCCGAGCCGCCTGAAGCCGTGGGACTACGTCTTCTTCCTCGACGTCACGGGGCACTACGACGACCCGGCGATGCAAGCCGCGCTCAAGGAACTGAGCCGCAAGTGTCCGCTCGTGAAGTGGCTCGGCAGCTATCCGGCCGCGAAGAAATAACATTGAATCGTGGAGGGCCAGCTCCAGCTGGATCCTGCACAAACGCCCGGATAATTTAGACTCGTCCGCCCCGCGAGCTTCGGGTTTTCTGAAACCGTGCGAGCGCTGAAAATCCTGTTTGTCAGCCCTGAGGTCGAGCCCTTCGTCAAGGTCGGCGGGCTCGCCGACATGGTGGGCGCGCTGCCCAAGGAACTGGCCAAGCTCGGCCACGACGTGCGCATCGTTTGCCCGGCCTACGGCTCGGTGAAGCGCGTCGGGGAATGGCGCGCCCTGGCGGCGCCGCTCGGAGTCGACGTCGGCCCCGTCACGCAGTGGGCACGCACCTGGGAGACCAGCGTGCCGGATACGGCGGTGCCGGTGTATTTTCTGGAGAACCATGACCACTTCGCGCGGCCCGAGGTTTACACCGGCCCCTGGGGTGCCTGCGATGACAACGACCGGCGCTTCGCCTTTCTCTGTCGCGGCGCGCTCGCGCTGTGCCAGCAGCTCGACTGGATGCCTGACGTGATCCACGGCCACGATTGGACCACGGGCCTGCTGCCGGTGATGCTGAACACGACCCTGCGCGACACGCCGCTCGGTCGCGCGGCGACGGTCTTCACCATCCACAACCTCGAACACCAGGGCTACGCCCCGGCGCGGGTGGTGGATTACGCGCGGCTGCCATGGGGCGAATTTCGGCGCGACGGCCTGGAGGCGGGCGGCATGGTCAACCTGCTGAAGGCAGGGCTCTGCCAAGCCACCAAGCTCTCCACCGTGAGCCCCACTTACGCGCAGGAGATCGTCACGCCGGTCGGCGGCTTTGGCCTCGACGGGGTGCTGCGTTTTCGCGCCGGTGACCTAGTGGGTATCGTCAACGGAATTGACGACGAGTCGTGGGATCCGGCGCACGACCGCGCGCTGCCGGCTCACTACTCGGCCGCCGACCTGCGGGGCAAGGCGCGGTGCAAGGCCGCGTTGCAGCGGCATTTTCACCTGGAGGAGAATCCCGTCGCCCCGCTCTTCGGCGTGGTGTCGCGCCTGGCGTCCCAGAAAGGCCTCGACCTGCTGGCGGAGGCTTTGCCGTCGGTGATGGAGCGAATGGAGATCCAGCTCGTGCTGCTCGGCAGCGGCGATGGGCGACTGGAGAACACCTTCCAGTGGGCGGCGCAGGCCTATCGCGGGCGCTGTGGCACGCAGATCGGCTTTGACGGCAGGCTGGCGCGGCTCATCCAGGGCGGCAGCGATTTCTTTGTCATGCCGAGTCGGTCCGAGCCGTGCGGGCTGACGCAGATGTATGCCATGCGCTACGGCACCCTGCCGATCGTGCGCGCCACCGGCGGGCTGGTGGACACGGTGCAGAACTTCGAGGAAGGCCAGCCGCGCGGCACGGGTTTTGTGTTTCATGCCGCCACGGCCGGGGCGCTGGCCGACACGCTCGGCTGGGCCTGCGCCACCTATTATGACCGCCCGCGGGAATTCGCCGACTTGCAGCAGCGGGCCATGGCGCAGGATTTCTCGTGGCGAAAAAGCGCGGCGCAGTATGTCGACCTCTACCGCTGGGCGACCGAGGCGCGGACAGGCGCGCCTCCGGCGTGAATCAATACCGATCCATCAGTTGCCACATGATCCAGGTGATGGTGACCCCCAGCATCACCATGCCGGCTAGGCCGCAGACAAACACGATGGGATTGCCCCGGCCCAGCACGGTGATCGTGCCGAGCAAGGCCTGGGTGGGCACCATGATGAGGCAATAGTCGCGCATCTTTCGGCGCTTGATCTTCCGGATCTCGATCTGGTCGAGGCCATGGGCCTTTTCGGTGGCGCGGTTCTTCTCCAATGCGGTGTAGACATCGTTCGGGTCGCCGGTCTTCGGGCCGGTCGCGCCCTTGGGCGAGGCAGTCACGGGGCCGGCCATGATGGCCAATTCCTTGGCGGTGGGCAGCGGGGCGTCAGCCGCGGAGTGCACATTGTCGCGTTTGAACTCCCGTTCCTTGAAACCGTAGGTTTTCGGGGCTGGGTCGCTGGGCTCCATGACGGCAGAATGATCGGTCGGTTGGTGTGGCTCGATTATATTCCGCACATCCGCCGGTAAAGCGCCTCGTAGCGCGGGACGACGGCGGCGGAGGAGAAATGGTCGCGGGCGCGCTGCTGCGCGGCGCGGCCGAGGAGGGCGCGGCGGGCCGGATCCCCCAGCAGCGTTTTGATGCCGGCGGCCAGTGCGGTGGTGTCGCCGAAGGGCGCGAGGAGGCCTGTCTCGCCGGAAATCGTGACCTCCGGAATCCCGCCCACGGCGAACGCGGCACTCGGACAAGCGACGCTCATCAGCTCGAGGATGCTCAGGCAGAAGCTCTCCACCTCGGAGGTGAACAGGCCTAGGTCGGCTGCCGCCAGGTAACATTCAATGTCGGTGACCTTCTCGCGCACGATGAGGCGGTCGGCCACGCCGAG
>DAORVZ010000074.1:0-7217 GCA_035434005.1 Lacunisphaera sp. | reverse complement strand
GCATCGCCCCCGCCCTCGGCCTGACCGACGAGATCCTGCTCGCCGGCGCCGGCCATCCGGTCCCGAAGCCGGAGATCAGCGACGCCCTGCTGCCCTTCATCGCGCACCAGGAATATTATTACCTGACCGGCCACGCCGACGCCACCGGCGGCATCATTGCCTACGACCCGAAGAGTGGCCCTGACAGCCATAGGCCTGGCGACGGCTGTTGGACCTCCTTTGTCCCCGAGGTCACCGAGATGGACCGGGTGTGGGAGGGCAAGGAGCAGCTGCCCGGCGAACTGCTGGGCAAATTCCCCGCGTGGCTCGCCGCGCGCAAGGGCCGGAAAATCGTCATGCTCGGCGCGCCCGTCGCCGGTGTTGCCTTCGACGAGGCCCGCACCGCCGCGGTCCGCGAGGCCTACAAGCACGCCCGCCGCCCGAAGGAGCCGGCCGAGATCGACATGATGACACGCTGCGCCACGGCCGCCGCCGCGGGTTACGCGAAGATCCAGCCGCTCCTGAAACCCGGCGTCAGCGAGCGCACCCTGCAGATCGAGCTCGAGGCCGAGTATTTCCGCCACGGCGCGCAGGTGACGGGCTACGATTCCATCGTGGGCGTCGGCGCCCAGAGCGCGGTCTTCCACGGCTCGCCCTCGCCCGACCGCGTGGCAAAGGACGGTGACTTCATCCTGATCGACAGCGGTCCGCAGCTTGACCGCTACGTGATCGATGTCACGCGCACCTACGTGGCGGGCAAGGCGTCGGCCTTCCAACGCGACTTCGCGGCGGTCGTGCTCGAGGCGCAAAAGCGCACCTGCGAGCGCTGCCGACCGGGCGCCGAGTGGAAAGACCTGCACTTCTCCACCGCCGTGGACATGATGGGCGGTCTCGTCGCCATGGGCGTGCTCAAGGGCAACCCGCAGTCGCTCGTCGAGCAGGAGGCGCACACACTGTTTTATCCGCACGGCCTCGGCCACCTGCTCGGCCTCGGCGTGCGCGACGCCAGCGGCCTGGAACCCGGCCGCACCAAGGACTCGCGCCCGTCGCTCCGCAGCCTGCGCATGGATCTCGTCCTGCGCCCCGGCTACATCACCACCGTCGAGCCCGGCCTGTATTTCATCCCCGCGATCCTCAACGACCCGGCGCGCCGCGCCAAATACCGCGATGCCGTCAACTGGCCGCTGGTCGAGCAGCACCTCCACCTCGGCGGCGTGCGCTTCGAGGACAACCTGCTGATCACCGACGGCGCCCCGGTGAACCTGACGGCGGCGATCCCCAAGGGGATCTGATTGCTCAGGTCGCCGCCGGTTTCGCCGCGAAGAGCCTCGGGAAGAACACCGCGACAAACAACCCGATCACCAGCACGGCCATGACCACGACGATCCCACCCGCAGCCAGCAGCGGCCAACCGGCCACGGCCAGCAGGAAGCCGCCGAACAGGCGCGAATCCTCGGCATAGCGGGCGCGCAGGCCGTTGCCCTCGCGCTCCACAAAGTCGGCGACATCGTCCACCGCCTCCATGTAGCGGTCATAGGCCGGACGCAGCACCTCACTGTTGAAGCGATTGGACTCGGTTAACTTCCCCTCCCGGGCCAGACTCAGGAACTCGCTTACCTTCTCGTCGTAATTGCGCCCGGAATCAGCCATCGACGCCACATGGCGGCTGTCTTTCAGAGAAGTCATGCCACTGATCTCGAGCGCGTGGGTCCGGGCATTTTTGCTGCCCTCGGCCATCTGGGGCAGCAGCGCGGCCCAGGCCGCCTCGTTCTTCGGGTCGGCAACGCGTCGGGCCAGCCGCTGCACCGCGCCCAGCTCGCGCGTGAGCGTGCGGAGATGGTTGATGAGCGGCATGCTGCGGTCGAACAACGCCGCATAACGCTGCTCCATCGAGCGCAGGAACAGCAGGCTCAGCACGCCCACCAGCAGATTGGAGGCGAGCAGGGCTAGGATGAGGACGAAGCGGAGACGGCCGAATTTCATGCGTGGTATCCCAAGACTGCGCGGACGGCGGCAGCGTTGCAGACCCCGGCCGGAAATAAAGACGGAATTTTCGCCGTTCGCGCCCGTCCTACCTCGCCAGCCACCGCCGCATGCCGCCGGCCACGATCGCCAGCGTCAGCAGCGAACTCACAGGCATCAGCACCGCCGCAAGCAGCGGGCTCATCCGGCCCGCGACGGCCAGCCCGACGGCCAGCAGGTTGTAGGCGACCGAGAACACAAGCAGCCAGGCCTGTGTGCGCCGTCGCGCATCGTTGACCTCGAAGAGCCGGCGGATGCCGGCCAGGCCGCGGCCCAAGTAATAGAAATCAGCCTTCCCCGCCAGCACACCGCGGTGGATAACCGGCGTGCCGCGCGCAAACGCCGCATCGAAGGCCAGGCTGTCGTTCGCTCCGTCGCCGAGCATGAGCGTATTCCGGGCATCCGACAGCCGCACCCAGGCCGCCTTTTCCTCCGGGGTGGCCTCAGCCAGACCGTTCGCCGCCGGCAGACCGAGCGAGGCCGTCATCAGCTCCACCTTGGCGCGGCGGTCGCCGCTGAGGATAAAAGCCTCCAGTCCGCGCGCGCGCAGCGCGGCTATCTCCGCCCGGGCGTCGGCGCGCACCGCATCCGTGAACTGAAATCTCGCCAGCACCACGCCGTCGCAGGCCAACTCCGTGTCGTGCGCCAGCGGTTGGTCGTCCATCAGACAACCGGTCTGGGGAGACCCACCCCGCCAGCCGGGGCGGCCAAGAGTCCAACGGCCGTTGACGTCGACCCACGACACGCCGTAGCCGGGTGTCTCCTGCACCGGGGCCGCGCCGTCAGGCCCGACATCCGGCAGCGGCGCCCCTGCGCGGGAAGCGCAGATGGCCTGGTGGAGGCATTGGGCGACCGGGTGCGGGTTGTCGTCCACCAACACGGCGAGCGCCGCGCGGGCCGGCGGAGCCAGCGCGGCGAGGGCCGCCGGATTCGCCAGCACCGGCGTCTCGAGCGTCAAGGTCCCCGTCTTGTCAAAGATGAGCGTGCGGATGCGCGCCAGCCGCGGCCACAGGTCGGCCTCGCGGACAAACACCCCGGCCCGGCGCAACGCCGTCGTGGCCATCTCGTCCGCCAACGGGAAAGCCAGCCCAATGGCGCAAGGACACGACACCACCAGCACGGCCGTGACGACGGACCAGGTGCGGATCGCGTCGTGCGTGCCCAGCCACCAGCCGAGCCCGGCCGCGGTGGCGACGAGCAGGATGCCAATCAAGTAACCGCTGACGACCTGTTCGAGAAAACGGTGACGATAGGCGTCGCGCGCCACGGGCTGCAACAGCTGCGCGAGCAGCGAGCCCTCCCAGACACGCGCGACCCGCAGCCGGATGTCGCCGAGGCCGAGATTGACGGCCCCCGCCGGCACGCGCGCCCCGGCCCGGCAAGCCCGCGGGTCGGCCTCGCCCGTGATCCACGCCGTGCCCAACGTGGCCGCCGACGTCTCGAGCTGCGCCTCGACCGGCACCACTTGGCCGGAACGCACGGCAAAAACCTCGCCGATCCGCAAGTCGGCGACGGCCCGCTCGACCGGCCCCTCCGGGGTTTCAACCCACACCGGCTGCGGCCGGTCGCGCGCCGTCAGGAGCTGGCGGCGGTTGCGCTCGACGACCGTCACCTGCGCCCAGCGGCCCACCAGCATCAGCAGGATGAAAGCCGCGACAAAATCGAAATAGACGAACTCCTCCCGGTGCGCCAGCCACCCGTAAAGCGAACCCAGGTAGGCGCCCACGATGCCCAGCGCGATGGGCAGGTCGATGTGCATGACGCCCGTGCGCAGCGCCGACACGGCGCGGCCGAGGAAATACATGCCGCCTGTCAGCAGGCTGAGCGTTGCGAACACCAGGGACAGCGTGCCAAACAACCGCGCATAGGGAAACGTCGCCGCCATGCCAAAATAGGCCGGCAGGGTGAAGAGCATGACGTTCATCGAGAACGCCGCCGCCAGTCCCACGCGCCGCACCAGCCGCCGGCTTTCCGGCACCACCGGGGTCTCGCCCGGAGGACCGACCAGATAATTGAAGGACTGCAGGCGCCGCGCGAAGGCCGGGGCGTCAAACGCGCCGCGCGTCCACCGCAGCCGCATCCGGCCGAGCTGGGCATCGGTCTCGCTGTGCAGCGCGCCGGGTTGCTGGTGAAAGACCTTCTCGATCAGCCACACGCACCCCGCGCAGGAGATGCCCTGCACCTCGACCGTCAGCACCGGCGTGCCGGATCGCGCCTCGGCTTCCGCCTGCAGTTTCGCCAGCCAGGCGTAGTCGCGCGGCTGGAACACCGCCTCGCCCACCGGGGCGACCGCCGCATCGCGGATCTTGTAGTAGCCCTCGAGCCCGTGCTCGCCCACCAGTTGGAAAACATGGCGGCAGCCCGCGCAGCAGAAGCCCGCGGCCTGCGCCGCCTGGCCCGCCAGCGGCGCGCCACAGTGCCGGCAAAGGTGAACGGGGGCGGCTTGCGGGGCACGCAGTCCACGCACTCGCACCGTCGGGCTCACACCCCCGTCCACCAAATCTTTGGCCGGAAAATCCATGATCAGAAGCAGACAAAATCAGCCGCGCCGGGCCCGCCCAGGCCGATCGTGCCGCGCAGCCGCCACACGAGCAGCGCCGCTAGGCCCAGTGCCAGCAGGCTCTGGGTGCGGGCCAGCACCCGCGGCCCCAAGCGCAGGCGGAGCCAGTGGAAGTTGGCCTGCGCCAGCCAGAGCAGCGGCACCGTGCCGAGCCCGAAGGCGAGCAGCGTCTCGGCGCCGCGCAGCGCGGAACCCGAGAGTAGGGCCAGTGACAGCAAAAAATACAGCGGGCCGCAGGGCAGCAGCGGCGTCGCCACGCCCAGCCCGGCGGCCGCACGCACGCGCGAACCCCCGCGCAGCCGAGCGAGCAGCGCGGCATAGGCGCGCCCCAGCAGCGGCAGGCGCGGCAGGCGCTGGTCGAGCCGGAAGGCGACCGCGACAAAGAATACCACCACCAGCCAGGGCAGGAAACGCACGACGCTTTCCCCCAGCAGCAGGAGCGGCCAGCGCCCCACCCCGCCCGCCAGCGCGCCGAGCGCGGTGTAGCCGGCGAGGCGTGTGATGTGATACACCGAGGCCACAACCTGCGGGTCGGAATTATCCTTCGCCGCAGGCATGATGGCGCAGGCCAGCGGCCCGCACATCCCGGCGCAGTGCAGGCTCGTGACCAGCCCGGCGAAGAACGCCGTGCCCGGTCCGGTGATGGCTGCGAGTTCGCCCGTCATGGCCGGCCTCCCTCATCCCTGTGTGGGAGCGTGCTCGCACGCGACAGGCGCGATGTCGCGACCAAGGTCGCTCCCACAGGACGGATTACCGCAGCGTTCATGGCCGGCCTCCCGGTGCCGCCAGCGGCACGGTGCGGGTGTCGGCCTGCCGGGCTGCGGTGAACATCGCCGTCCAAAGAATGGCGACAAACAGGAAGCCTGCGCCGACCCAGAGCCAGAGGGAAACCCCGCCACGCGCGGACGGTTTGTCATCCGCCGGATGGCAAACGGGCCGGGGGTCAGCGTTTGATGCCCTTGGCATGGTCTTCCTCCTCCAGCAGGCGGGCGTCGGGGCCCATGAACTCGACCTCGCGGGCGAGGGTGAACGTCTGCGCGGCATCGCGCACGCGCACGGTGAAGTGAAACGGGCCGGCATAACCCTGCCGGGGAACCAGCAGCACGAGCGGGCTGACCGACTCGACCATCGGCGCCAGCGTGACCGGTGCATCGAAGCCGGATTGCCGGACGCCGGCGGGCAGGCCTTCCGTGCTCACGACGAAGGTCGCCGGCTCCGTGCGCTTGTTGACCAGGCGCACCAGGAACTGGTTCCGCACCTCGTCCGGGCCGACAAAATACGCCGCCCCGCCGGTGCGAAAGACCAGAAAGTTGGCCGGCTTGACCGACGAGAAGGCGAAGGCAGCCACGGCGGCACCGACGGCGAGCAGGGCGCCATATAGGATCGTGCGCGGCCGGAGCCAGCGGGTGCGGCCGCCGCCGAAGCCCGCGAACGAATCGTAGCGGATCAGACCGGTGGGGCGGGCCACCTTGGTCATGACCTCGTCGCAAGCGTCGATGCACATGGCGCAGCCGACACACTCGAGTTGCAGACCGTGGCGGATGTCGATGCCCGTCGGGCAGACCTGCACACAACGATTGCAATCGACACAGGCTCCCGTGTCCGGCGTGCCGGGCTTGCCACGCGGCTCGCCCCGCCGGGTGTCGTAGCCGATGACCATCGTGTGGTCGTCGGTGAGCGCCGACTGCAGGCGGCCGTAGGGGCAGATGACGATGCAGAGCTGCTCGCGGAACCAGGCGAAATTGAAATAGAGCGCGCCGGCGGCGATGAATACGAAGAGGAAGGCCGCCCAGTGCTCGCCCGGCGCCGACTGCATGTAGGCCCACAGCTCGGGCAGGCTGACGAAATAGGCCAGGAACAGGTGGGTGATGGCGAGCGAGACGAGAATATAGAGGCCGTGCTTGACCACGCGGCGGAGGAGCTTCCCGGCGGTCATCGGCGCGAGGTGCAGCGTGCGCCGGGCGACGGCGTCGCCCTCCAGCCAGCGCTCGATGCGGCGGTAGACGTGGTCGAGGAAGACGGTGTGCGGGCAGGCCCACCCGCACCACAGGCGGCCGAAAAGCGCGGTCAGGAAAAAGAGCGCGAAGCCTAGGCCGCTGACGCCGAAGAAGAGCAGCCAGGTGTCCTGCGCGGCGAGGGTGAAGCCGAAAAGGTGAAAGCGTCCCTCGGCGATATCGAGAAAGACGGCGGGATGCCCGTTCACCGGGATCCAGGGAAGGAGCAGGTAGATCGCGATGAGCAGATAAGCGCTGATCCGGCGCCAGTCGGTGAACCGGCCGCGCGCATCCGCCGGATAGAGAAAATGCCGCGACCCATCCGCATTGATGGTCGTGACGGAGTCGCGAACCGGCACATGGCGGCCGGGGCGACGTGGGATGGATGGTCTGGGTTCGGCGCTCATGCGTGGTTTGCGCGAAAGGACTGTGTTGCCGGCTTCGGCGTGGCCGGGCCGGGGTCGGCGACCCCGGCTACGGGTTCACTTCGAGACCTCGACGGTGATGGGATCCCCCGGTTTATGGTGGCTGAGAAGGTAGGCGACGACCTCGGCGGTCTTCTTCTGGCCGAGCATGGGCTCCCAGGCGGGCATGCCCTTGGCGACGACACCATGGGCGACCGTGGCGAAGACCTCCTTCGGAGTGCCTCCATGTATCCAGCC
>DAORVZ010000073.1:0-7233 GCA_035434005.1 Lacunisphaera sp. | reverse complement strand
GGTGGCGAGCACGCGCTTGGTTTCCTCGGTCAGCCCGCTGGTGAAGCTGACTTCCGTCTGGGTGGTTTCCTTGAGATCGCGGGCGAACCGGTCGTCGATCGGGAAGGCGATGCCGAACCAGCCGATTATGTTCGGCTCGGGGGCGTAGAGCGGCACGACGATCAGCACTTGGAGCTTGCCCTCCAGATACCCGAAATCGCTGTTTTGCTCCCAGCCGTTCTCATCGGCCTTCTTGATGAGGTGCCGGAAGGGCCCGCAGGACTCGTTGGTGAGGCGGTCGTTGGTGGTCGCCAGCATCGCGCCGTCGACGTCGAACGTGGCAAAGACCGGCGCGTTGAGGCGCGCGGCGTAGCTCTCCATGGTCGTGCGGAGGGTCTTGAGGTCGAGCTGCGGCTGCAGGTAGAGCGTGCGGATGGGCCAGTCGCGGCTCACAACCTTGGCCCCCTCGACGAAGAAGCGCTTGCGGAAATCAATCGACGCCCAGAACACCTTCACATCGCCGGCCAGCCGGCTCTCGATGTGGGCGATGGCATTGGCCTGGTTGGCCCGGGTGACCAGCAGGTAGGTGCTCAGCAGCGCGGCGGCGAGCAGGCCCAGCACAATCACCAGCAGGCGGGTGCTGAAGCGGCGGAAGCGGAGGAGGGACGGAGCCACGATCAGCGATAGCCGCCCGACTTGGTGGCGCCGCTCCGGCGGATGCGGCGGTCCGGTTTCAGGGAGAGGGTGAAATCGCGGCCCGGGGAATCGCCGGCCGGCAGGGCGATCTCCTGCACGAGCGCGGCGGACAGCCGGGGGTGCCAGATCTCGACGCGATAACGGCCGGCCGGTGCCGCCACCGTGGCCCGGCCTTGCTCGTCGGTCTTGGCGAACCAGGGCGTGGGCACCACCAGGAGGTAGGCGATCATCCAGTCGTGGATGTTGCAGCCCAGCGTCACCAGGCCGGCCGACTCGAAGACGAGCGACTCCTTCTGGCCGGGATGGTAGAGCGGCAGTTCGAATTTCTTCGCCTTGGAGAGTGAATACACATGGTGCTGCACCGTGTCGCGGTTGGGAAACATCACCTTTGTGCCGGCCTGCACGACGGTCACATAAGGGAGGAATTCCTGCGTCTGCTGGGCGATCTCGCCGGGCGGTTCGGCGGGGGCCGGGGCGGGGCCGTCCAGCGGGATGAGCGATACGACGGCGTCGGTCACGGGGGCGCCCTTGGTGTCCTTGACGGTGGCGGTGAGCGTGGCGGGTGCGGCGGCGACCCTTGTCGCGGCGGTGAGCACGAGCAGCGTTAAAATAAGCCGGGATTTCATGTTCCCGATTAGAACCGGTGAATCACGCTAAGTCCCCAAGAATCTGTCGGGTAGCGGATGCCGATTTTGTTGACCACAAACGCGCTGCTGTGGCGCAGCTCGGCGGTGGTGTGGGCGGAAATCGCGCAGCTCGCGGCCAGCGACCAAAGGTCGACGCCGGCCTCGACGTTGTAGGAGACCCAGCCGGCACCGTAGAGGTTCGTGACCGTCCAAGGCCGGGAGTTGTAGTAGCCGAAGACCGTCGGCCCGAGGCCGCCGGTGATGGCTTGGGCCCACACCGACCAGGCGGCGTTGGCCACGATGTCGCCACTGAGCCGGCCCGCGCTGCCGCCAAGGCTCCAGCGTTCGGTGATATCCCAAGTGACATCGGCCGAGAAAGAACGCTGTTGCAGATCGAATACGGCGCTGCGTGCGTTGTGTTGCAGCCATTGGCCGGTGATTCCCGCCTTGATGGCCGAAGTGAAGCGTTTGGCCAGGCGCAGGCTGGCCTCGGTGGTCCAACCACGGTCAGCGGCCAGGCGGGCGGACTTGTAGGTGAGTGCGGTGTCGAGCTGAAGGATCGGGGCGAACGGGCCGAGGCCGAACTTGCGTTGCACGCCGAGCCTCAGGCCGAGCTTGAGTTGGTCGGCGAGGGTGTAGTCGGGCACGGTCAGCAGGGTGGCATCGACGCTGCCATGCATCAGCCAGGCGGCCGCCACTTGCTGGTGCCGGCCGGCACTGAGGCTCAGATCGTAAGTCTCGGCGTCCTTGCGCGTGGGCTCGAAGGAAGTGCGGCTGATGTTCTCGACCCAGTTGGCGGTGCCGACGGCGGTCACGGTCAGGTTGCCGAGCCAGCCAGCGGCCGGGGCCCGGTCTTGGGCGGGAAGCCCCCCAGCGAGGAGCGTCGCGAGGATCACCAGTTTGATGGAGGTGTTCATAACAGAGGTTTCAAGGCCCGCCAGACGGTCTCGGCGACGATCTTGTGCCCTTCCGCCGTGGGATGGATGCCGTCAGGCAGGTTCAGCTCGGGCACGCCGCCGACACCTTCGAGCAGGAAGGGGATGAGGGTGACGGCGGTGCGCTGGGCGAGGGCGGGATACATGGCGGCGAACTGGCTGGTGTAGGCGGGGCCCATGTTGGTGGGCATCTGCATCCCCGACAAAACGATCTTTATGGCCGGATACCGCTCGCGGATGCGCCGGATCATGCTCTCAAGGTTGGAGCGCGAGGTCTCCGGATCTATTCCGCGCAATCCGTCATTGCCCCCCAACTCGATGACAAAGATATCCACCGGCTGCCGGAGAATCCAGTCCAGCCGGCGCAGGCCACCGGCGGTGGTTTCACCGCTTAGGCCGGCATTCACGACCCGCCACGCGAGGCCGCTGGCGTCGAGCTTTTGCTGGATCAGGGCGGGGAAGGCTTCGTCGGGATCCAAGCCGTAGCCGGCCGTGAGACTGTCGCCGAAAAAGAGCAGGGTCTTGGGCTCCGCCGCACCCAAGCCGGTGACCAGCCCCAGGCAAAAAACGACCACCCGCCATGTTTGGCTTTTGCCCTTCGCTGGAAATGCACTTTGGTTCACGCCCATTTGCAGCATCCATGAGTGTCCAATCTATCCTGAAAGTCGAGCACCTGACCAAGACCTACGCTACGGCGGCGGGACCCCTGACCGTGCTGCACGAGGTGTCGTTCGCACTTCCCGCCGGCGGCACCTGCGCCATCGTGGGCCCCTCGGGCAGTGGCAAGACCACGCTGCTCGGCCTCTGCGCCGGGCTCGACCAACCGTCCACGGGCAGCGTGCACCTGGACGGCCGCGAGATCGGCGGCCTCTCCGAGGATCAGCGCGCGCCCGTCCGCAATGAGGGTGTCGGCTTCGTGTTTCAGAATTTTCAACTCATTCCCACCCTGACCGCGGCGGAAAACGTGCTCGTGCCGCTTGAGCTCCGTGGCAACGGGGCCAGCGAAAAGGAGGCGGCCCTACTGCTGGCCCGCGTCGGCCTGGGTGACCGGCTGGACCATTACCCCTCGCAGCTCTCCGGCGGCGAGCAGCAGCGAGTGGCTCTGGCCCGCGCCTTCATCAACCAGCCGCGCATCCTCTTTTGCGACGAGCCGACCGGCAACCTCGACGGCGACACGGCCCACGCGATGGTCGATCTCATCTTCGGCCTCAACCGCGAGCGCGGCACCACGCTGGTGCTCGTGACGCACGATCTGGAGCTCGCCAGCCGCACCCAGCGGATTATCCGCCTCCGCTCGGGCCACGTCGTCTCAGACGAAAAGCTTTAAGGTCATCCAATCACCAATCCAGGGCCCGCGAATCACGCGAATCGACACTAATGAAAGGAGAACCATGACTGAGCTGATTTATGCCAAGGAGTGTTACCAGATCGTCGGAGCCTGCTTTGAGGTTTATAATGAGAAGGGCTGTGGGTTTTTGGAGTCTGTTTATCATGACTGCTTGGAGGTGGAGTTTGGTTTGCAGGCCATTCCGTTCCTGCATGAGCCTGCATTGCGCCTGACTTATAATGGACAGCCGATCAAACATGGCTACTCGCCGGATTTTACCTGCTGGGATAAAATGGTGGTTGAGCTCAAGGCGGTGGAGAAATTGACCGATGAGCATGTCGCCCAGGTGCTCAATTACTTGAACGCGACCGGCTACGAACTCGGGGTGCTGGTCAATTTCGGACACTATCTGGGTTTGGAATGGAAACGGATTGTGAGGACCAAGAAATGATTCGCGTGAATTCGCGTTATTCGCGGGCAAAACTATGAGCTTCATCCTCAAGATGGCCTGGCGGGACACGCGGGCTTCGCGTCGCCGGCTGCTGCTCTTCTCTCTGGCCATCGTGCTCGGCGTGGCCGCGCTCGTGGCCGTCGGCTCGCTGCGCGACAATCTGCGCTTCGCCATCGAGGAGCAGACCAAGACACTGCTCGGCGCCGACCTGACCGTCACAGCCCGCGCCAAGCTGGAGGGCGAGGCGGAGAAATTTGTGACCGGGCTCGGCGGCGAGCAGGCGCGGGAGATATCCTTCAACTCCATGCTCATCCTGCCCGACTCGGGCGGCCGCACCCGGTTGGTGCAGGTGCGGGCGATCGAGCCGGGGTTTCCGTTCTACGGTGATTTCGACACCCGTCCCGCCGATCTGCGTTCCCATCTGGGCGGAGGCCAGAACATTATCCTCGAGGAAAGCCTGATGGTGCAGTTCGGTCTGAAACCAGGTGACCGGGTCCGGCTCGGCACGGCGGATTTCACCGTCGCGGGCGGCCTGCTGGCCGTGCCCGGCGAGGCGGCGGCCGTGGCCACCATGGCGCCGCGGGTGTTCATCCCGTTTGCCTTGGTCGGTGACACCGGCTTGCTGCAGGCAGGCAGCCTGGCCCGGCACCGGGTCTACGTGAAATTCGCCCCTGGCTTCGACGTCGAGGCACTGGTGCGCGACCAGCGCGCGCGGTTTCGCGAATTCCGGCTGGGCACCGACACGGTAGAGGAGCGCAAGCGCGAGCTGGGCCAGTCCATCCGCAACGTGAATGCCTTCCTCAGTCTCGTGGGTTTCGCCTCGCTCTTCCTCGGGGCGATCGGCGTGGCCAGCGCGATTTACGCACACATCCGCCAGAAGGTGCCGACGGTCGCCATCCTGCGCTGTTTGGGCGCGTCGGCGCGCACCGCATTCTCCATCTATCTCCTGCAGGGCCTCGGCCTGGGCGTCGTGGGCGCCGGGCTCGGCGCCGGGCTCGGCATCGGCGTGCAACTCGCGCTGCCGGGTCTGCTCCGGGATTTTCTGCCTTTTGCCTTTGAGTTCTCGATCTCCTGGGCGGCGCTGGGGCAGGGCCTCGGCGCGGGTCTGGTTGTGAGCGTGCTGTTCGCGCTCCTGCCGCTGCTCGAGGTGCGGCGCGTGTCGCCGCTGTTGACCCTGCGCTCCGCGCTCGCCGACACCAACGGACGCCGCCGCGACTGGTGGCAGCTGGCGCTGCTTGGCGTGATTGTGATTCTGATTTTCGCCTTCGCGGTCTGGCAGACCGGCCGCTTGCGATGGGGCGTCGGCTTCGGCGTGGCACTGCTGCTCGGCTTCGCCATCTTGGCGGGGCTGGCCAAGGCAGTGTCGTGGCTGGCCAAGAAACTCAACCTGCGCGCGCTGCCCTACGCGTGGCGCCAGGGGGTGGCCAACCTGCACCGGCCTAACAACCGCACGCTGCTGCTGCTCGTGTCGCTCGGCATGGGCACGTTCCTGATGATGACGCTCTACCTGTCGCGCAACACGCTGCTCAGCCAGTTGCGCGTGGTTGGCGGCGACGACCGGCCCAACCTCATGCTGTTCGACATCCAGGACGACCAGGTCGAGCCGCTGAAAAAACTCCTTGCGGACAACGGCGCGCCGGTGAAGCAGCATGCCGCCATCATCACCATGCGGATCGCGTCGGTAAAGGGCCGCGCCGTGGCTGACATCCTGAGGGACTCGAAGTCGGGCGTGCCGGGTTGGACGCTCCGCCGGGAATACCGCTCGACCTATCGTGGCGAGCTGACCGACACCGAGAAGCTCACCGGAGGGCAGTTCACGGGCCGCGTCGCGCCTGGCACGGAACCCGCGCCGATCTCGATCGAGGAAAATCTCGCCCGCGACCTGCAGGTGGCGGTGGGCGACGAGATCGTCTTCGACGTGCAGGGCGTGCCGGTGAAGACCAAGGTCGGCAGCCTGCGGTCGGTGGACTGGCGCCGGATGCAGCCGAATTTCTTCATCGTGTTCCCCGAGGGCGTGCTCGAAAGCGCGCCGAAATTTCACGTCATGGCCCTGCGCGTCGCCGGCCCCGAGCAGTCGGCGCAGATCCAGCAGGCGGTTGTGCGCGACCACCCGAACGTCTCGGCCATCGACCTGGCGATCATCATGCAGACGATCGACAGCGTCTACTCGAAGGCTTCGTTTGTCGTCGAGTTCATCGCCCTGTTCACCGTGATCACGGGCGCCATCGTGCTGGCTGGTGCGGTGCTGATCGGGCGGTCGCAGCGGGTGCGCGAGAGCGTGCTGCTGCGCACCCTCGGCGCGACCAAGGCGCAGGTGAACCGCATCATGCTCGCCGAATACCTCGCGCTCGGTTCGCTCGGCGCGGCCGTGGGCGCCGTGCTCGCCATCGGCGCCAACTGGGCACTGGCCTATTATGTCTTCCAGGTGAAATGGAGCGCGCCCTCGGCCGTTGTGCTGCTCGGCGGCTGGGCCGCGGTGAGCGCAATGACGGTGATGACCGGGCTGCTGTCGAACCGCGGCATCTGCGACCATCCGCCACTGGCCGTCCTGCGCGAGGAAACTTAGCGCGGCTGCGCCGCGAGTGAATGAGTGAAGGCGAGAGGGGAAGGGTGGAATAGTAGGGCCGCCCGGTTTGCACTTGGGACTTGTCACTGGCCTCCGGGATCCTGTCATTTGCAGCCCGATGGCCGCTCCTCGTCAAATCACCTTTCATTACACGCTGCGCGATGCTGCCGGCCGGATGCTCGACACCTCCCGTGGCGGGGAGCCGATGCCGTTTCTCGAGGGATGCGGCCAGATCATCGATGGGCTGGAGGAGCCACTGCTGCAGATGGCTGCGGGCGAGAAGCGCACCGTTGTGGTGCCGCCCGAGCGGGCCTACGGCCTGCGCGAGGCGGCACTGGTGCAAAAGGTGCCCCTGGCTCGGCTGCCTGTGACCGATTTGAAGGTGGGCGACCAGTTCCAGACCGGCCCGGATCGGCAAGCTCCGGTGGTGACAGTGGTGGCGATCGAGGGCGACGAGGTGCTGCTCGATGCGAACCATCCGCTGGCGGGCCAGGAACTCCATTTCGAGGTGGAGCTGATCGTCGTGCGTGCCGCCACGCCGGCGGAGTTGCAACAGGCGAAGAATCTCTCCTAGCTCGGAGCCAATGAAAGTTCTTGGCATCGATATCGGCGGATCGGCCTTCAAAGGCGCACCCGTGGACACCAAAACTGGC
>DAORVZ010000072.1:0-7241 GCA_035434005.1 Lacunisphaera sp. | reverse complement strand
CGTCTGCCTCAAGATTCCGACTGGGGGCGGTAAAACCCTCCTCGCCACCAAGGTCGTGGACCTCGTCCACACCCATTACCGCCGCCGTCAGACCGGACTCGTGCTCTGGATCGTGCCGACGACGCAGATTTACCAACAGACCATCACCGCGTTGAAAGACCGCGGCCATCCCTACCGGCAGGCGCTCGATCTCGCCTCCGCCGGCCGAACCCTGATTCTGGAGAAGACCAGCGGCTTTTCCCCCGCCGATGTGCAAGAGCAGCTCTGCGTGCTCATGCTCATGCTGCCGTCGGCCAACCGGCTCACGAAGGAAACGCTGCGCATGTTCAAAGACAGCGGCGGCTACGACGCCTTTTTCCCGCGCGACGACGATCCCGCCGGCCATGCCGCCCTGCTGAAGCGGGCGCCGAATCTCGATACCTTCGAGAAGGAAAGCGGCTTCTTCGGCCGGCAGATCAAGACCTCGCTCGGCAACACCCTGCGCCTGCTCAATCCGCTCGTCATCCTCGACGAAGGCCACAAGGCCTACAGCACCGGCGCGCGCGCCACGTTGGAGGGTTTTAACCCGAGCCTCGTGGTCGAATTGTCGGCCACGCCGCCCGAGGAGAGCAACGTGCTCGTGGAGGTTTCCGGGCAAGACCTGCTTAGAGAGGGCATGATCAAGCTCGACCTGCATCTTTTCAACCAAAGCAGCACCGACTGGCGGGCGACACTGCACGCCGCATTCACCCACCGCGCCGCTTTGGAAGAGAAGGCCCGTGAGCACGAACGCCAAACCGGCCATTACATCCGCCCCATCTGCCTCGTGCAGGTCGAGCGCACCGGCAAGGAACAGCGCGGCGCGGGTAAAATTCACTCGGAGGACGTCCGGGAATGGCTCGTCGGTCTCAAAGGCCTGCCGCCTGAGGCTGTTGCCGTGAAGACCAGCGAGAAGGACGAGCTCGCCGCCATCGACGATGCCGGTGGATTGCTGCACCCGGATTGTCCCGTGCGCTTCATCATTACCAAGCAGGCGCTGCAGGAAGGCTGGGACTGCTCCTTCGCCTACGTGCTGGCCGTGCTCACCAACCCCGGCTCCAAGACAGCACTCACGCAGCTCGTCGGCCGCGTCCTCCGCCAACCCTACGCCAAGAAGACCGGCGTGCCCGTGCTCGATGAAAGCTATGTCTTCTGTTTCCAGCGGCGCGGGCAGGACCTGTTGAAGGAAGTCCGCGAGGGCTTCTCCGCCGAAGGCCTCGGGGATCTGCGCGACCATGTGCGAGAAGACCGCGCCGAGACAAAACCCGGCGACGGCAAGATGGAATTGTTGTCTCCGCGTCCCGGACTGGCCAAGGCTGCGAAACGTCTCGTGTTGCCGGCCTTCATGGTGCGGCAGGGCAAAAAAGAATGGCGCCCCGCCCACTACGAGGCTGACCTGCTCGCCCGCGTGTCCTGGGAAAACGTTGATGTGTCACCACTCGCCGAGTTGCCGCTGCTTGAGCGCAAGGATCAGGACGTGGAGTTGCGCGCTGGGCTGGATGAAACCGCCCTCGAAGATGATGGTCGCGCCGTGCGCCACCGGTCGACGGCCGGCGGTGAACTAGATTACGCTTTTGTCGCCGGGCACGTGCTCGAAGCCATGCCGAATCCGTGGCGCGGTTACGCGCTGGCGAAAGAGGTGTTCAATAAGCTGCTCGCCAAACATCCGCGGGAGCGGGTGGTGGAGAATTTCGTCTTCATTGTCGAAGAGCTGCGTAAACGCCTGGAAGCTGAGCGTGACCGCTTGGCCGAGGAGGTTTTCCGGCAGATGCTGAAGGCCGACGACCTCCGCTTCATGGTGGTGACCGAGGATCTCGGCCGCGAACATGGCTGGCCCAACCGCCTGCCGGTCAAACTGGAAAAGAAGCCCGGCGAAAAGAAGGCAACCCGGGTGGACGGATCGCAGTTCGAACTCGACCTGTTTGCCCATGTGCCGGCTGACGAATTAGGCAAGACACTGGAGCCGGAAGTCGCTACTTGGCTCGATGAGCAGGAAAAACTGCTGCTTTTCTGGTATCGCAACCGGGTTAAGCGGGACTACGCGGTGCAGGGTTGGAAGCGCGGCCGGATTTTTGCGGACTTCATCTTCGCAGCCAAAGCCGAGGGCAGCGAAGCGGAATTTGACCGAGTATTCGTGGTCGAGACCAAGGGCATGCACCTCAAGGGCAATGCCGATACGCACTACAAACGTTCTGTGTTCAGCGTTTGCACGGAACGCGCCCAGCGCAAGGAGTGGGCCGAATGCGTGCCCGCGATGCGCCATACGATCATGAGCTTCGAGGTTGTAGATGAAGAAGAGTGGGAAAAACGCCTCCAGGTGATGCTGACCGACTGACAGCATTGGGCTGCACTGCCTGAGCCCCCAGATAAGGCCTTAAATGGGGGTTCCGAACCCCTTCTTAAGGATTCCTACTCAGTTTAATGCCTTTACTGAATTATTCAGCAGGTCGCGGATCGCGGGGCCGACGGCAGGGTGGGCGAACTTGAATCCGGTCGCGAGCAACTTCTTCGGGGCGCAACGCTGGCCGTGCAGCGCGAGGTTGCCGTCGGTGAAGAAGTGGTGCTCGGCGACAAACCGCACGACAAACTCCGGCGCCGCCGGGACCCACGGCCGGCCGACGGCCGCACGCAGCTCGCGCATAAACTCGGCGTTCGTCACCGCTCCCGGCGCGCATACGTTGTAGACGCCGCTCATCTCCGGCCGCGTGAGGGCCGCGACGAACGCCGCCACCGCGTCATCGCGGTGCACCCAGCTCAGGAACTGCCGGCCGCTGCCGGCCGCGCCGCCGAGGAATTTCCGGGTCAGGCCGAGCATCGCGGGAAACGGGCCGGTTTTCTGGTCCAACACCGGGCCGAGCCGCAGGACCACGCGGCGCACGTCGGGCAGGTCGAGAGCGGCGAAGGCTTCCTCCCACCGGCGGCAGACTTCCGCCAGGAAACCCGGGCCCGGTGGCAGCGCCTCCTCGCAGAACCGGTCGCCCGCGTTGCCATAAAACCCCGTGGCGCTGCCCTGCACCCACACCGGCGGCGGGTTCTTCGCTCGCGCGTAGCCCTTGGCCAGGGCCTTCACGGCGTTGAGCCGCGAGTCGAGGATCTCGCGGCTGTTTTCCAGCGAGTGCACGCAGTTGATGCTCCGGCCCGCGAGATTGACGAGCGCCGCCGCGCCCTCGAGCTCCGCCGCCCAGGCGCCGCCGGTCTCGCCGTTCCACATCACGGCCCGGAGCGCCGGCAAATCGTCCGCCGGCGGCACGCGGTCGGTGTCGCGCGTCAGCACGACCACCTCCCAGCCCGCGGCGGACAGGGCGCGCCCGAGCGCCCGCCCGAGAAACCCGCTGCCGCCCGCCAGGATGACTTTTGCCATGGGCGCAGGTTGGCGGGAAATAAATGCTTGGCAACTGTAGGAGCGGCTTTACGCCGCGACCGGTCGGGGCATAAAGCCCCTCCTACAGCTGATGAAACCCACCCGCGCCAACTTCCACGACCTCACCCGCGAGGAGCTGCGCCTGCTGGTCGTGCGCTGGGGTTTCAGCCCGGTGCATGCCGCGCGCCTGTGGGCCTATGTCTATCTGGAGCATGTGGACCACTGGGCGCTGATGCCTGAGCTGCCGGCGCGTTTCCGCGCCAAGGCCGAGGCCGAGCTGGCCTTCACGGCGCTGCCGGTGGCCACTGAGTCACACAGCCGCGATGGCTTCACCAAGAAATACCTCCTGTCACTCGCCGACGACCGCCGGATCGAGACCGTGCTCATGCGTTTCACCGGACGCGTGACGGCCTGCATCAGCAGCCAGGCCGGCTGCGCCATGGGCTGCGTGTTCTGCGCCACCGGCCAGATGGGATTCGCCCGCCACCTCTCCGCCGGCGAGATCGTCGCCCAGGCCCTGCACGTCAACCGCGTGCTGCGTTCGGCAACTTGTAACCTAATAGGTTACAAAGGCTCGGGCCCGGGCGGGTCGCACGGCGAGCGCCTCCGCAACATCGTGCTGATGGGCATGGGCGAGCCGCTGCACAACTACGACGCGGTGATGACCGCCACGGAGATTCTCTGCGACTCGGCCGGCCTGTCACTCGGCACCAAGCAGATCACGCTCAGCACCGTCGGCGTGGTGCCGGGCATCCGCCGGCTGGCCGACGAAGGCCGGCCCATCCACCTCGCCGTGTCGCTGCACGGCGCCACCCAGGCGGAGCGCGCCGCCCTCGTGCCGGTGGCGAAAAAATGGCCGCTCGACGAGCTGATGGACGTCTGCCGCTACTACATCGCCAAGCAGCAGCGCCGGATCTTCTACGAATGGACTCTGATCGAGGGGAAAAACGATTCCGCCGACCACGCCCACGCCGTCGGTCGCCTGCTGCACGGCCAGAACGCCCAAGTGAACCTGATCCCGCTCAACCCCACAGCCGGCTACGGCGGCGCCCCCACCGGCCGGGAGGCGGCGAAGCGTTTTCAGCAAGTCCTCAAGGAATACGGCCTGCCCAGCACCGTCCGCCAGCGCCGGGGCATCGACATCGCCGCCGGCTGCGGCCAACTTGCCGTGACCAAACAGTAGCGGCGGGGGCCCACTCGCGGGCGCGATCGCCCGCGCCCCAGGGTCGCAGTAGACTGTCTTGGAGTCACGGCCACCCCGGCGCGGAATCCCCCAACCGTCATAGCCGCCACCTCCGGCCATTTAACCTTTGCCAAAGCCCGTCGGGGCCCTAGCTCTCAGCTCCCTATGAAATCCTTTCGCCCTCTTGTCCTCTCCCTGCTGGCCACCGGCCTGACCGCCGCGCTGTCGGCCCAACACGCCAAGACCCCCGTCGTCAAGGCCATCGAGCCCGCCCGCGTGGCCTACGTGAACAGCAACGCCTTTCTTGAGCCCGCCACCGGCGTCAAGCAGCTGGTGAAGGTTTACCAGACCCTCGAACTCGAATTCAGCTCCCAGCAGAGCGAGCTCTCGCTGCTGCAGGAGAAGCTCCGCACCATCGTGGGCGAGCTCAACAAGCTCAACGCCGCTCCCGGCAACGATGCGGCGATCGCCGGCAAGCAGGCCGAGGGGCAGAAGCTCCAGCAGGAACTGCAGGCCAAGCAACAGGCCGCCCAGGAGGCCTTCCAGAAGCGCCAGCAGGAACTGCAGGGCCCGGTCAGCACGGAGCTCGGCAAGGAGCTGCGGGTGTTTGCCCAGGCGCGCGACATCTCGATGCTCTTCGACCTCGCCAAACTCGGCGACGCCCTGCTCGACGCCAAGCCCGAGCTCGACGTGACGGCCGACTTCATCGCCCACTACAACGCCAAGCACCCGTAAGGCGCTTCGGTCATCGCGAGCCCGGTTCCTCCGGGCGTGGCGATCCATCTAGCTGGATTGCTTCGTAGCCCGCTCTGCGGGCTCCTCGCAAAGACAAGATTACCGGCCCGGCCTCAAGTCGGGCCTTTTTGTTGGGGCAGGGTGCGATGAGCGGAGTCTCCACCCGGGAATCCTTCCCGTCGGGCCCGCGCGCATTCCCGGGCAATCCGTCGACCGTCCAAGGTATGCTGGAGCCAGTTCAACCCCCGTCTCCATGCGCGCACCCACCCCCCTGCGGCCGGCTTGCTCCCGGTTGCTCCTGTCCCTCGCGGCCACGCTGTTGGCCTCAGCCCCCGGTTCGGCCCAGTTCCTGCCCACCGCCATGGGCACCTACGATTTCAACAACCCCGCCAACTGGACCGGCGGCGTGATCAACGGCCAGTTCAGCGGCGACCTGAGCGGCATCTTCACCACGACCAACACGAACCTGTCGCTCGCCGGTTTCAACTGGAACCACACGGGAGTCTCCGGCGCTTCACCCAATCTTCGCGCCGACGGCACCGGAGATCGCACCCTGACGATCACCGGGCCAGACATCATCCTGACCACGTCCGGCGGGTTCCTCACCGCCTCGCTGGGCAACGGCCTCGCCGGCAACCGCCTCTTCGTTGACCTCGCGGGCACCACCACCATCAGCGCGCCGACCAACACCGTCTTCAGCCTGCAAAACGACGCCACCTTTTCCGGCACCATCACCAAGACCGGCGCCGGCCGCATCGATGCCTTTGGCAACGTAAACGTCACGGGCAACCTCGCCTTCAACGCCGGCAACATGAACGTGGGCGGCCTCGGTGGCGCCCTGAACGTGACCGGCAACATGACCATTGGCAGCGGGGCCAATCTCACGCTCACGGCCGGCCTGTCCGGCAACCTCACCCTCGCCAGCGGCGGCTCCGTCTGGTTCAGCAACGCCGGCGATGTCACCTACGCCGGGGTGATCACCGGAGTCGGCTCCCTCAGCAAGTATGGCGCAGGCGTGCTGACGCTGTCGGAAAACGACCTCATGACCGGCGGCCATACGGGCAGCACCTATGTGGGTGCCGGCACACTGCGGGTCACGGGGAACAACGCGCAACTGGGCGCCTCTTCGGTCACTGTCGCGGGTGGAGCGACCCTGGATGTGCAGAACAACCTCGCCATGCTCTCGCTCACTGGCGCAGGCAACACCGTCCTCGGCGCAGGCACCACGCTCGGCATCGGCGATGGCACCACATGGGGCGGCTCGCTCTCCGGCACCGTCTCTGGCGGCGGCGCCCTGGCCATCACGCTCAAGCCCCGTGATTTGGTCTCGGTATATTCCCAGAGCCTCACCGGCAACAACACCTTCTCCGGCGGAGTCACCCTCAATAGCGGCGCCCTCGTGATCGGCCACGACAACGCCCTCGGCACCGGCACGATCAATTTCAACGGCGGCGTGCTGGCCACGACCGGCGGTGCCCGGGTTGTCGCCAATCCCTTCGTCGTCACCACCTCTCTCCAGGTGAGCGGCTCCAGCTGGGGCCAGACCGGCGACCTGACCCTGACGCACGACCACACTTTCGCCGGGAACACGGCGGTGGAAGTCGTCGGCACGACCATCGCCACCAAGCTAACCCTGGCCGGAAACCTGGACGGTGCCGGCAATCTCACCAAAACCGGCAGCGGCACGCTGATTCTCACCGGCAACAACACCCATGCCGGCACCACGGTCGGCGGCGGCATACTCGAGTTCTCCTCGTTGGCCAACCTCGGCAGCGGCCAGCTCACGCTGAACGGCGGTTATCTTCGCTGGGCCACCGGCAACACGACCGATATCTCCTCGAAGATCAACCCCGTGCTCGGCGTTTTTTTTTTCAAGCAGAAGACGGCATACGATATCACGCTCAGCACCTCCTTCAGCGGGGCCGGTTACCTCGGCAAGGCGGG
>DAORVZ010000071.1:0-7276 GCA_035434005.1 Lacunisphaera sp. | reverse complement strand
GACATGATTTTCCCTTTGCCGGCCGCCGTGGTTTCCCGTTCAACCATCCCATGTCCGCCTACCAAGCCCCCGTTTTTCTGACCGACCTGCTCCGGGCCAAGTCCCCGTCCGGCGCCGAGGCGCAAGCCCAGGCCGTTTACGACCACTACGTCCGGCCGCACGCCGCAGCCTACGCCAATGACGCCCTCGGCAACCGCCTGGCGACACTCAATCCCCAGGGCGGCCCCACCCTCATGCTGGCCGGACACATGGACGAACTCGGCCTCATCATCACCTACGTCAACAAGGACGGCTACCTCTACTTCGACACCATCGGCGGCCACGACCGCAGCATCATCTCCGGCCGGCGCGTCATCCTCCAAACCGCCCAAGGCCTCGTCAAGGGCGTCACCGGCAAACGTGCCATCCACCTGATGGATGAGGCCGACCGGAAGAAGGTCCCCGAGATCCACGAGATCTGGATCGACATCGGCGCCAAGACCAAGGCCGAGGCCCTCACGCGTGTCGCCATCGGCGACGTGGCCACCTACGACCACGAGTTCGAGCTGATCAACGGCAGCATCGGCACGGCCCGCGCCTTCGACAACAAGGTGGGCGCCTACATCGTCGGCGAGGCACTCATCCGGCTCGCGCAGGGCAAAGGCAAACTGGCCGCCAAGGTCGTCTCCGTCGCCACCACTCAGGAGGAGATCGGCACGCGCGGGGCGCAGACCTCGGCCTTCGCCGTGGATCCGCATGTCGCCCTCATCGTGGATGTCGGCCACGCGACCGACCACCCGGATTGCGACCAGCGCAAGTATGGGGAGACCAAGCTCGGCGGCGGGCCCATCATCTGCCGGGGCCCGAACATAAACCCGAAGGTCTTCGAGCGGCTCGTCGCCTGCGCCAAGAGAGCCAAGATTCCCTACCAGGTGGAGGCCGACCCCCGCCCCACCGGCACGGATGCCCGCGCCATCCAGATGGCCCGCGGCGGCGTGGCCTGCGGCCTCGTGTCCATCCCGCTTCGCTACATGCACACGCCCAGCGAGGTCGTGGATCTCGAGGACGTGGAGCACTGCGTGCAGCTGTTCGCGGCTTTCGCCAAGTCGGTCGGCCAGGGCGAGAGCTTCAACTGGTGATACGCCGGCTGGCGTTGTCGCTCCAGCGCCAGAGGAGATACAGGGCCGTGGGCATGACCACCGGCATCACGTGCCGCTCGTAGGCAAAGCCGACGACATGGAACGCGGAATAGAGCGCGAGGAACGCGAGGTAGGTCACGGCCACCATTGCCGGGTCTGAACGCCACGGAGCCCACCGCGCGGACCACAGGGTCTGCAACGCCAGCCCGATTGCCGCCCAAAGCAGGACGCGGAACGCGAGCAGCCATGGAATTTGCAGGAGATACTCTGGCCGGGCGTAGCGGGATTCGCCGCGCTGCGGCAGGCCGGACGCGCGGATCTCCCCGTAGAAAATCCACGCCTTGCGCGCCGCCAGTTCCAGAAACTCAAGCGGATGAGCCCGGATGAAGTCCACCGCACGCTGCTTAAAATACGCGTTGTGATCCCACTCATCCCGCAGCGGCCGGTCGGCCACCACCTTCCCCTCGTAGTCGAGGATATCGAGACTGTAAGGCGGGTAGAGGCCGGCGGTGTCTGCGCAGTTGCCCTTGTAGAGATTCCAGCCCTCCCAGGACGAGCCGATGGTGAAGCGGCCGGAGTGCCGCGCATTGAAGGTGGCCAAGGCATACAGTCCGGCCGCCACCATCAGCAGCAAGCCACCCGCCGCGCGCCAGTCCCGCCACCGCAGGCCCACAAGCACCGGCACGGCTAGGCACCAGTAAACCATGGAGCTTTTCGGAAACAGCAGCAGCACCAGCAGGCCGCCCACCGTCAGCACCCAAGGCAGGCGCGCCCGGCCGGCCGAATCACCAAACCACAGGAGGGTAAACAGCAGGGTCAGAGCCGGGATGTTGTAGCCCTCCTCCAGACCCACCTCAAAGACGTTCAGCGCCCAGCGCGGCATGGTCAGCCCCACCCCCAGCAGCAGCAGGACGGCCCAGCGCGGCGCGCGCGCCGTGCGCAGCACGAGGCTGCCCGCCGACACCAGCAGGCCGCCAAAGAACAGGCATTTGGCCAACGCCACCCAGCGGAGGTCGTCGCCCAAGGCATCCCGCAGGGCGATCAGAAAACAGGGGATGAAGGGCAGTCGGTGCGCGCTGAACGCCACACCCGGGTAATGCACGCCCGCCGGCACGCGATACGCGCCGGTGTCCTCGATCGCCGCGATGAGCACGCCATAGCCGAAGCCCAACTCCCGGACGGACTGGCCGCCGCGGTGCTGCCAGCGATCCATGGTCACCGCGCCCAGCAGCACATAACCCAGCAGGCCGACCACCAACCACCGCTGGACCGTGCGGGACAAATCTGCCGCTGGCGTGCAAAGGAGGATTTTCAGGGTGGCGGCCACAACCGTAGGCTGGTGTTGCGCGCGGTGGCCCACGAGTCAAAAGAGGCTGCTTCAGGGCGTCGTCGCAGGCCCAGCCAAAGGGAAAAGGGCGGGGTCAGCGATTCCGCCTACAATCGAACGGCACGCAGCGACGCGGGTCCTCCACTCAGGCCGCGTCCTTGCTCGTGGCGGTGCCCGGGGCGGGCTTCCTCAAGGAGGGCTTCTTGCGGCCCTCGACCACGGCCCGGTCGATGACGACCTCGACGATGTCGTCGCGCTGGGGCAGGTCATACATGACCTCGAGCATGATCTTCTCGAGGATGGCGCGGAGGGCGCGGGCGCCGGTCTTCAGCTCGATGGCGCGCTTGGCGATGGCGATGATGGCATCGCGGGTGAACTTGAGCTGCACGCCGTCCATGGCGAAAAGCTTGGAATACTGCTTCACCAGTGAGTTCTTAGTGCGGAGCAGCACCTGCTCCAGGTCGGCGATCTTCAGCTCGTCGAGCACGGAGACCACCGGCAGGCGGCCGATGAACTCGGGGATCATGCCAAAGCGGATCAGGTCCTCCGGAGCGACGCCCCGCATCATCTCATCGGCCGTGAGATCGTGATCCTTGGCGTTGATGTGGAAGCCGAGCGAGCGCTGGCCGAGGCGCTTCTTGATGACCTCGTTGAGGCCGACGAAGGCACCGCCGCAGATGAAGAGGATGTTCGAGGTGTTGACCTGGATGTATTCCTGGTTCGGGTGCTTGCGGCCGCCCTGCGGGGGAACGTTGCAGGTGGTGCCCTCGAGTATCTTGAGCAGCGCCTGCTGCACACCCTCGCCGGACACGTCGCGGGTGATGGAGACGTTCTCGGTGGTGCGGCGGATCTTGTCGATCTCGTCGATGTAGATGATGCCGCACTCGGCCTTCTTCACGTCGTAGTTGGCGGACTGGAGGAGGCGGAGGACGACGTTTTCCACATCCTCGCCGACATAGCCGGCCTCGGTGAGCGTGGTGGCATCGGAGATGGCGAAGGGCACGTCGAGGATGCGGGCGAGAGAGCGGGCCAACAGAGTCTTGCCGGAGCCTGTGGGGCCGACGAGCAGGATGTTGCTCTTCTCGACCTCGATGTCGCTGAACTCGGCCGGCACGGCGGCGACTTCCGACGGATTGCCCGAACCGGCGTCGAAGTTGAGGCGCTTGTAGTGGTTGTAAACGGCAACCGAGAGCACCTTCTTGGCGTGATCCTGACCGATGACGTGCTCGTCGAGCACCTTCTTGATCTCAAAGGGCTTGACGAGGCGGAAGGCCGGCTTGGCGCCCTCGGGAGCCGGCGCTTTTACCTCCCGATCAATGATCGTCTTGCAGACGTTGACGCAGGAGTCGCAGATATAAACACCCGGCCCCGCAATGATTTTGCGGACTTCCGCCTGCGATTTGCCGCAGAAGGAACAGAGGGTCATACGCGATGATTTGGCCATGAGGGTGTATCGGCTTTCGCCGGGCGTTAGTCGAGGGATTTTCCCGTCCTAAACGGGTGGAGGCACTGGCTCAGGCCGCGGCAATCCCGGTGATTTTCTGCGCGTCGCGAGTCGAGGTCACCACGTGATCCACGATGCCGTAGGCTTTGGCCTCCTCGGCGCTCAAGTAATAGTCGCGATCGGAATCGATTTCCACCTGCTCGGGGGTCTTGCCGGTGTGCCGGGCGATGGTCTCGTTGAGGGTGCGGCGCCAGCGGAGGATTTCCTTGGCCTGGATCGCGATGTCGGTGGCCTGGCCGCCCGCGCCGCCAGAGGGCTGGTGGATCATCACCCGGCTGTTGGGCAGCGCGAAACGCTTGCCCTTGGTGCCGGCCGCGAGGAGCACGGTGCTCATGCTGGCGGCCATGCCGATGCAGTAGGTGACGAAATCACACTGCAGAAAATTCATGGTGTCGTAGATCGCCATGCCTGCGGTCACGCTGCCGCCGGGGGAATTGATGTAGATCTGGATGTCCTTCTTCGGGTCCTCCATCTGGAGGAACAGCATCTGGGCGATGACCACATTGGCCACGCCGTCATCAATCGGCGTGCCGATGAAGATGATGCGATCCTTGAGGAGGCGGCTGTAGATGTCCATCGACCGCTCGCCGCGGCCGGTGTTTTCGAGGACGATGGGGACGTAGTAGCTCATGCTTTGGCGGTGGCCGTTTTCACGGTAGCCTTGGTGACCAGAAAATCAAGGGCCTTGTCGAAGAGCAGTTGCTGCTGGATGGCGCGGAGCTGCTCGCGATCCTTGCCGAGTTCCTTCGCCAGCTTGTCGGGCTTCTGGCCGGAGCGCATGGCCTCGCGCATGATCCAGTTGTTGAAGTCCTTCTCGTCGACCTTGAGTTTCTCGGCATCGGCGATCTTGGCGAGCACCAGTTGCACCTTGACGCGGGAGACGGCGGCCTTGGTGGCGCTGTCGTAGAGTTCCTTCTTGTTCTGCTCGAACTGCTCCTGCGGGATGCCGCGGCGCATGTTCTCCTCGATGAACTGGCGGAGCACGCCGTCGCGCTCGGAGGCGATCAGGCTGTCGGGCACCGGGAAGTTGGCCTGGGCGACGAGGGCGTCGGTCACCTGGCGGCGCTGGGCGGCGCGGTTCTCGTATTCCTTGCGCATCTTCAGGTTGGTCGCGACCTGCGACTGGAGGCCGGCGAGGTCGTCGGCCTGATTGTCCTTGAAGAACTTCTCGTCGAGCGGCGGCAGCACACGCTCGCGCACTTCCTGCACCTCGATGGCGTAGGCGGCGGTCTTGCCCGCAAGCGCCGGGACGGCGGCGAACTCCGCCGGGAAAGTGACTGTGGTGTCCTTCTTGTCGCCCGCCTTCAGGCCGGCGAGCTGCTTGGACATCCCGGGGAGCAGGCCCTCGTTGGCGCCCTCGACTTCCTCCCACGTCTGCGGCGCGGCGGCGTAGATGGCCTTATCCCCGACAACCTCGGCCAAGGGCTTGCCGTCGAGCGTGCCGGTGTAGCCGAAGCGCACGTAGTCGGACTTGGCGGCGGCACGGTCCGCGACCTTGAAATCAGCGCGCTCGGCGCGCAGGCCCTCGATGACCGCTTCCACTTCGGCGGCGGTCGGCTCGGTGGGCAGGGTCTCGGTGGCGATGCCATGGTAGTCCGGTAGCTTGAATTCCGGACGCACATCCACAGTGAGCTTGATCGCGGCGGAGAGGCCGGGCTCGATCGTGCCTTCTTCGACGTCGACGAGCGAGAGGACCTCGAGTTTCGACTGATCGAGGCCGTCGCGGTAAGCCTTGCCGATAACCTTCTGCTTGAACTCATCCTTCAGCTCCTTGCCGAAGCGCTTGGCTACCATGGCGGCCGGGGCCTTGCCGGGCCGGAAGCCAGGCAGGCTGACCTGCTTGGTGAATTCGCCCAAGATGGTGTTGTATTCGCCATCGACCTCACCCTTGTCGAGGGTGACGGTCAGCGCTTTGCGGGTCTCGTTGATGTCGGTGATTTGAACGTTCACGGTGTATAAAAATAGGCGGATTTCAGTCGATGAACCGGCCAACGTAGGTCGCGAACCCCTCCGGTCAATGCCAGATTGGGCCCGGCTGCGGGGCCAGAAACCGGCGTGGACATATCCGTGATCCGGGCCAAACTGGCCCCACGCAATGCCTTCGCTCCCACAGCTTTTGGCCAGTCACGGCAACCTGCTCGTCCTCGACGCCGCTTCAACCCAGGTGCAAGTCGGCTGGTTGAGCGCGACGGCGGCGCATTGGCACCAACCGGACGGCGAGGCGGGCACCGGCATCTTTACGGGCACCGAAGCTGTGCTGCGTGATGCGCAGGCCAAACTCGGCGACATCGGCGCGTTCATGTTTTGCGAGGGCCCCGGCTCGATGCTCGGCACGCGCACCATCGCCATGGCCTTGCGCACCTGGCAGGTGCTCAAACCCCGCCCGGCCTACTCCTACCAAAGCCTCGCCGTCGCCGGCCGCCTCGCCTGGACGCTAGCCACCCGCAGCTTCACCGTCATCGCCGACGCCCGCCGCGACACGTGGCATGGGCAGACCGTCTCCGCCGATGGCCGGATGTCGCCCTTGCAGCGACTGGCCACGAGTGCCGTCCCTGCCGGCGAATTGCTGACCCCGGCGAATTTCCGCTCCTGGGCCCCGCCACCCCGCCCCACGGCGACCTGCAGTTACGATCTCGCCGAGATTTTTCCGGCGCTGGCCGGCGGCGATTATTTTCGGGCCGTAGAGGCCCCGGATGCGTTCCAGCACGAGGCCCCTGCCTACAAGAAGTGGTCCGCCCAAGTGCATAGCGCCGCCACCCCCTCCAACGCGACTGCATGAAACCGCCGCCTGCGGCCATCGTCACCTAAGCCACAACCCTGAGCCAGATGACGACCACCCTACCCCCCGCCGAAGCGTGGCAGCCGTTACCCGCCACTGACTGGAACGAATCCGCCGCGCGCCACCTGCTCCAGCGCATCGGCTTCAGCGCCTCCCCGAACGAACTCGCCCGCGTGCTCACTGAAGGACCGGTTCGATCCGTTGAGCGTTACTTCGCGCACATGCCCGCGTTCCCCAAGCCGCGAATGATCGCCAAACTCGAAGCCGACGGCCCCGAGCTTTACCGCAGCGCCGCCAACGGCAGCGCCCAGGAAAAGCGCCTCGCGCAGCAGGTCGCCCGGGAGCGCTCCCGCGAGGCACTGTTCGATCTAACCATCAAGTGGCTGCAGTTCGCCAGCCGCCCCGAGTTCTCTCCGGCCGAGAAGTGGCTGCTGTTTCTCTCCGACGTCTGGGTCGTCGGCATCGACAAGGTCAGGAACGCCGCGCTCATCTACCAGCATCAGGACTATATCCGGAAATTCGCCTTCGGGGGCGCGCCGAACCTCGCC
>DAORVZ010000070.1:0-7277 GCA_035434005.1 Lacunisphaera sp. | reverse complement strand
CAGGTAATACAGCAGCTTGACCGGCAGGCCGATGGTCCGCGCCTGCGCCGGATCAAAGCAGAACAGCAGCAGGTCGCGCCGCAGCGTCAGGACGATCGCGAGGGTGCTGCCGGCGACGATGAGCGTGTTGCGCAGGTCGCCCGGTTCCAGGCCGAGGATGTTGCCGAAGAGGATGTGGTCGAGGTGCAGGTCGCTCTTGATCTTGGTGAACAGGACCAGGCCAAACGCGAACATGCCCGTAAAGACCACTCCCATGACCGTGTCCTCCTTCACCCGGCTGTTATCCCGGATGAACCCGGTCGCCACGGCGCAGACCAGGCCCGACAGGAACGCCCCCACCGCCAGCGGCAGCCCGATGGCGTAGGCGATCACGATCCCCGGCAACACCGCGTGCGAGATGGCGTCGCCCATCAGTGACCAGCCCTTGAGCACGAGGTAGCACGAAAGCACCGCGCACACCGCCCCGATGGCCGCGCCCACGATCATGGCATCCACCATGAAGGGATAACGGAAGGGCTCGAGCAGGGTGTTCATGCGGCGAGGGCGGCGGCCTGCCGCCGGCGGCGCGCGGCGCGCAGGCCGTGCTTGGGGGCGAAAATCAGCGCGCAACCGAAGAGCAGGCTTTGCAACGTGACGATGCAGCCGCCGGTGGAGCCGTCGAAGAAGTAGCTCGCGTAGGCCCCGACCAGCGAAGTGCCCACCCCCATCGCGGTGGCGAGGCCGATCATCCGGCCGAAGCGGTCGGTCAGCAAATAGGCGGTGGCGCCGGGCGTCACCAGCATGGCGACCACGAGACAGGCCCCGACAGTCTGCAGCGCCGCGACCGCCGTGGCGGACAGCAGCGTCAACAGCGTGTAGTGGAGCGCCGTGACATTGAGCCCGATGGCGCGGGCCTGGTTGGCGTCGAAACAGAACAGCAGCAGATCACGCCACTTCAAGCCAAGCACGGCCAGCGTCACCGCGGAGATGACCGCCACCTGCACGATGTCGGGATCGGAGATGCCGAGGATGTTCCCGAAGACGATGGTGCGCAGGTCCACACTGCTCGGATTGATGGAAATCAGGAAGAGCCCGAGGGCGAAAAATGCCGTGAAGACCACGCCGATGACCGCGTCCTCCCGGAGCCGCGTCTTTGTCTTCACGAAGGCCATGCCCACGGCCGCCAGCAGCCCCGTGCCGAAGGCCCCCGCCGCGAACGGCCAGCCCACGGCATAGGCCACGGCCACGCCGGGCACGACCGAGTGCGAGAGCGCGTCGCCCATCAGCGACCAGCCCTTGAGGGTGATGAAGCATGAGAGGAACGCGCACACCCCGCCGATCAGGCCGCTGACCGCGATGGCCTTCAGCATGTAGTCGTATTCCAGCGGCGTGAGAAGGGTGTCGATCATTGGTCGTCCTCAGCCTCCGCGCGCTGTTCGACCACCTGCTCGTGGCCGGCACGGCGGCTGTATTCCAGGTGCCCGTCTTTGCCGAAGACCAGCGGTCGCTCGTCGTCAGTGAGGAGGGTAACGGCTTTGCCGTCGTGCTTCTGCACGGTGGACTCGTCGAAACGGAAATGCCGCAGCACGCCGCCGAAGGCCCGCGCCAGGTTGGCCTCGGTGAAGACTTCCTCCGTCGGGCCGGCCGCCAGCACCGTGCGGTTGATGAGCACCACCTGGTCGCAAAATTCCGGCACCGAGCCGAGATTGTGCGTCGAGACCAGCATCAGGTGCCCGGCGGCGCGGAGTTCCCGCAGCAGCTCGATGATCGTGGTCGCCGTGGTCACATCAACGCCGGTGAACGGCTCGTCGAGCAGGATGACCCGGCTCCGCTGGGCCAGCGCGCGGGCGAGGAAGACGCGCTTCTTCTGCCCGCCGGAGAGCTCGCCGATCTGGCGCTCGCGATATTCCAGCATCCCCACCCGCGTCAGGCTCTCCTCGGCGATGCGCCGGTCCTCCGCGCGCGGGCGGCGCAGGAAATTCATGTAGCCGTAGCGGCCCATCAGCACCACATCCCACACGCTCACCGGGAAGGTCCAGTCCACCTCCTCCGACTGCGGCACGTAGGCGACGAGGTTGGCCTTGAGCGCCGCACGCACGGGCCGGCCGGCGATGAGCACGGCGCCGCGGACCGGGCGGACGAAGTCCATGATGGCTTTGAAGAGCGTGGACTTGCCGCTGCCGTTCACGCCGACGAGGCCGCAGATGGCGCCTCCGGTAAGCCGGAAGCTTGCGTCACGCAGGGCGACCATGCCGTTGGCGTAGCTGACGGTGACGTCGTTGACCTGCAGTTCGACCGGTTCGTCCGCTTTCATTGGGCAGTCAGCCCCCGCACGATGGTCCGGGCATTGTATTCCATCAGTTTCAAATAGGTCGGTGCCGGACCGTCCGGACCGGTCAGGGAATCCACATACAGGACGCCGCCGTAGCGCGCGCCGGTTTCCCTCGCGACTTGCCGCGCGGGCTTGTCGCTGACTGTGCTCTCGCTGAACACGACCGGGATCTGGTTGGCGCGGACGCCGTCGATCACCTTGCGCACCTGCTGCGGGGTGCCCTGCTGGTCGGCGTTGACCGCCCAGAGGAAAAGTTCCCTCAGGTCGTAGTTGTGCGCCAAGTAGGGGAACGCGCCCTCGCTCGTCACCAGCCAGCGCTGGTGCGCGGGAATTTTCGCAAGCTCGGCGCGGACGGTCGCGTCGATGGCGGCGAACTTCGCGGTGTAGGCGGCGGCGTTGGCGTTGTAGGTGGCTGTGTTGGCCGGATCGAGCCGCACCAGCGCGCGGCGGATGTTCTCCACGTAGAGGACCGCGTTGCGCGGGGCCATCCAGGAATGCGGGTTGGGCTTGCCGGTGTAGGGCCCCTCCTCGATGCCGAGGGGCGCGATGCCCTCGGTGAGCACCACGCCCGGCACGTCACGCAGGTTGCCGAAGAACTTCTCGAACCAGCGCTCCAGGTTGAGTCCGTTCCACAGGATCAGGTCGGCTTTCTGCGCCTTCACGATGTCCTGCGGCGTCGGCTCGTAACCGTGGATCTCGGCTCCGGGCTTGGTGATGGATTCCACGATCGCGGCGTCACCCGCGACGTTTTGCGCCATGTCCTGAATGATGGTGAAGGTCGTCACGATGCGCTTTTTCTCAGCGGCGACTGCGCCCACGGCCAGCAGGCCGAGGCCGAGGAGATGAAGAAGAAGGCGGGTATTTTTCATGGCGCTGATCAGAAGCGGCGGGAGATGCCCGCGAAGGGCTGGTAGTCGGGCGCCGAGGCGGTGACGCCGAAATTGCATCCCAGATCCAGCTGGCAGTTGGCACTCAGGGCGTAGGTGAGGCCGACATCGAACTGCGCCTGCCAGCGGCGGCCGGGCGCATCGCTCGTGACGGTGAATAGTTCGACGTAGCTGCCCAGCCGGTCGGTCAGATCATGGGCGAACGTGATGGAATTGATCCACTCCGTGGCCCGGCCGCCCGCGCCGTCGCTGACGAAATCAAACTCCGTCATGATGGCCGAACCCCACCCGGCAGGCAGCTCGTAGCCGAGGATGAAAATGATGCCGCCCTCGGTTTCCGCGTTGCGCACCGCCGAGGCGGACAACGGCCACTTGACGAAGGGCATGACAGCAAAGGCTGTCGGGCCGCCGTCGTTGCCCCAGAAATTGATCTTCAGGCGCGTCGTGATGTCCCCGAAGCCGGCCGCCGTGGCCGAGCCCGGAAGGGCGCGATCGTCCAATTTGGACCTCACATAGGGGTCCACCATCAACTGCAAATCCACATTCGGCCGCAGGCCGACCTTGAGGTTGAGCGGTGCGACGCTCAGCTCGCGCGTCAGCACGTCCCCGCCGCCGGACGTATCCCGGTCGGCGGTGTAGTTCAGCAGATCCATCTCCAACTGCCAGCGCCCGGCGTCGACGGTATGGGGGCTTTCCGTCTGATCCGGCCGATCGGTGCTCATCCCGCGGAGCTGGGCTGCCGGCGTGGGCCGGAACAGCGAGTAGGCGGACTTGTCGGGCGCGGCCTCCATCACGGCCCCGACGGCCAGCAGGCCGGTGGCGCGCAGGCTGCCCCGTAGAAAGTCATACATAATGTAGCCTTAGCTACACTTTGGACTCGCCTTGTCAAGTCCCCTTCTTCATGGCTCAGTCTCGCCGTGCCCAAAGCCCCCCGCTCCTCCCGGAAAACCGTCCGCCCCTCCGCCTTGCAGGCCGAAAGCCTCCAGCAGACGCGGCGCGAGCACGCCCATGAGACGGCCGAGGACTACGTCGAGGCCATCGCGGACCTCACCGCCGCCCACGGCGAGGCCCGAGTGGTGGACTTGGCCCGGCGGCTCGGTGTCACCCACGTCACGGTCAACCGCACCCTCGCCCGGCTGCAGCGCGAGGGTTACGTCACCGCCCAGCCCTATCGCGCCATTTTCCTGACTGCCCGGGGCCGCACCCTGGCCGAGGAGTGCCAGCACCGTCACGGCATCGTCGTGGCCTTTCTGCTTTCCCTCGGCATCCCGGAGAAAACCGCCGAGATCGACGCCGAGGGCATCGAGCACCATGTCAGCCCGGCCACGCTGGCCGCGTTCGCGCGGCACACCCGGCGCGGCGGCTAAAACCCGTAGTTGAAGCGCACCATCTGTTGCCAGTCGGCGGCTCCGCGCGATAGGCCGCGATACAGGGCGAAATCCCACCAGAAGTGGGCTGATACCCGCAGCGTGGCCCCGACCCCGAGCTGCCCTGCCCACGGTGCCCCGCTGGAAGACTTGGCCACCACCGCCTCGCCGTAGAGACCGATGACACGCCCGAGTTTTCGGGTGAGCGAGGCCGACGCGAGCCAGTAGCTGTCATAGCCGTCGTCGGCATCGTTGCGCCGGAAGTCCAGCTCGGCCATCGCCGCGAAATCAAAACCACCGACCAGTTGCGTCTGGAGCGGGATGATGAGGCCGCCCTCCACCGCGTCGTTGCCCACACCGCCGGAGCTGGTTGGAAGCTTGAGGTAAGGCATCACGGCGATCGCCGTGTAAGTGTCTTCCGATTCATAAAACCGGTATTTGGCCCGGAGATAGAGATCGCCAACGCCGCTGCGGCGGTCGGTGAGTCCCGCAGCGTCGAATTTCTGGCTGATGAAGAACTGGGCGCCCACCTGCACGTCTAGCCGCGAGGTCACGCCCGTCGTCAGGAAGGTCGAGGCCGCGCCGAAGGCGGTGTATTTCAGACCCGGCTCGCGATCCACCGTCAGTGAGACGGCATCAACTTCCAGCAGGAAGTGGCCCGGGGCCACGGTCGTGGTGAATTCAGTGACCTGGGCGGATACCGGGCCGGCGAAGCCGGACACCAGCAGCAGACCGGCATAAAAACGGGGACGCATGGGTCGTTTGTAGCCAGGCACCCGCTGGTGCCAAGCGCTTTAAGGCCGGGGACTGAAAACCAGCTCGAAGCGCCTGTTCCACCTTGTCACCGTCCATCCGTCCGGACATCTCGGAGGGCATGTCGAAGAATTTCGCGCGCGTGGTCTTCACCGTTACGCTGCTGTTTTTCTGCGCCTTCTTTATCTGGCCCATCATCCAGATCCTGAAAGGCGGGTTCATCGACGCGGACGGCAAACTGACGCTCGCCTACCTCGGTTCGCTGCTCACCGACCCGATCTACCTCGGCGGCCTCGCCAATTCGTTCCTGCTGGCGCTGACGACCACCACTTTTGCCCTGCTGATCGCCCTGCCGCTGGCCTTCGTGTCGGACCGGTTCCTTTTTCCGGGAAAGGGTTTTCTTGGCTCGCTCATCCTCGTGCCGATGATCCTGCCGCCCTTCGTCGGTGCCATCGGCATCAAGCAGATCCTCGGGCAATACGGCGCGCTCAACGCCCTCATCATCGACCTCGGCCTGCGCCCCGCCGGCTGGACCTTCGACTGGCTGGGAGCAAACCAGTTTCTCGGCATCGCGCTCGTCAACGCCTTCAGCCTCTACCCCATCATCTACCTCAACGCCGTCGCGGCCCTCGCCAACATCGACCCGGCCATGGAGGAGGCCGCCGAGAACCTCGGCTGCACCGGCCTGCGGAAATTCGTCAAGATCACCCTGCCCCTCATCAAGTCCGGCCTCTTTGCCGGCGGCACCATCGTCTTCATCTGGGCCTTCACCGACCTCGGCGTCGCGCTCATCTTCGACTACGCCCGAGTCACCCCGGTGCAGATTTTCTACGGCTTGAAGGATATCGGCGGCAACCCCTTCCCCTACGCCCTGGCGGCGGTGATGTTGTTCAGCTCAGTCGCCTTCTACGCCTTGGGGAAAGGCCTGTTCGGCCGCGACAGTTACGCCATGATGGCCAAGGCCACATCTTCCGGCGGACCCCAGGCGCTGCCGCGCGCCCGCGCTTGGCTCTGCGCCGCCCTCTTCGGCGGCATCACCTTCCTCGCCATCCTGCCCCATCTCGGCGTCGTGCTCGTGGCCTTTTCCAGCGACTGGTATGCGAGCGTGCTGCCGAAGAATTTCAACCTGCACAACTTCGAGATCGCCCTCGGCCACGACCTCACCGTGCCCGCCATCGCCAACAGCCTCAAATACGCCAGCCTCGCGACGATCATCGACCTCGTGCTCGGCATCGCGCTGGCCTACGTGATCGTCCGCTCGAAGATCAGGGGCCGCCAGATCCTCGACTTCCTCTCCATGATGCCGCTCGCCGTGCCGGGCCTCGTGCTCGCCTTCGGATATCTGGCCATGAGTCAGGACGGCAAATTCTTCGCCTTCCTTAACCCCGTGCGCGATCCGACCATCCTGCTCATCATCGCCTATGCCGTGCGCCGCCTGCCCTACGTCGTTCGCTCGGCCGCCGCCGGTTTCCAGCAAACCAGCGAGACGCTGGAGGAGGCCGCCCAAAACCTCGGCTGCCCGCCGCTCAAGGCCGTCTTCAAGATCACGCTACCCCTCATCGTCGCCAACCTCATCGCCGGCGGCCTGCTCGCCTTCTCCTTCGCCATGCTGGAGGTGTCCGACTCGCTCATCCTCGCGCAGAAGCAGCTCTATTATCCGATCACCAAGGCCATCTACGAACTCTTCCAACTGCTCGGCGACGGCAAGTTCATCGCCTCCGCGCTCGGCGTCTGGGCCATGGCGTTCCTCGGCATCACCATCGCCGGCATGACCATCCTGCTCGGCAAGAAACTCGGCGCGATTTTCCGCGTCTGACGGCGCGGGACGTCGGGTTTGAGTTTCAAGGTGTAAGCCGAACGGCGGCTCACACCTTGCGCGCGCATAGCGTAACACTAATTCACCGCCGTGAACTTGAACGCCCAGTTGTCCGCCGCGACCACCGTGCGCCCGCCGTGTTG
>DAORVZ010000069.1:0-7294 GCA_035434005.1 Lacunisphaera sp. | reverse complement strand
CCCCTCTGGAGCCGGAACGATGCAATGGGGTGGGCGTCGGTTTCCACCCCGACGCTGCAGGACGGCCGCACGCGCCTATCGCCGGTATGGAAACCGGCGATCACCATTCAGTGGCTGGGATGTGGGAGAGAGCTTGCTCGCGACTCAGGGCGCTCCTGTCGCGAGCAAGCTCGCTCCCACGGTTGACTGCATCGCCCCGGCTGGAGAGGGGTGACGCGATAGCGCCGGGGTGTGTCCCTATCCCAAGGCTTGCCGCCGTCGTGGCGGTTTCCCACAGTCCGCCATGCAAAACCCCTCCGGGCTCCGCGAACTCACGATTCGGGGCGTCATCCTCGGTGGCGTCATCACGCTGCTCTTCACCGCCGCCAACGTCTATCTCGGCCTCAAGGTCGGCCTGACCTTCGCCACCTCGATCCCGGCGGCCGTCATCTCGATGGCGCTGCTGCGCCTGGTCGGCAACTCAAACATCCTCGAGAACAACATCGTCCAGACCATCGCCTCCGCCGCCGGCACGCTGTCCGCCATCATCTTCGTGCTGCCCGGCCTGATCATGGTCGGCTGGTGGCAGGGTTTCCCGTATTGGACGACAGCGGCCGTCTGCGCCACGGGCGGCATCCTGGGCGTGATGTTCTCCGTGCCGCTGCGGCGCGCGCTCGTCACCGGCTCGGATCTGCCGTATCCGGAGGGCGTCGCCGCCGGTGAGGTGCTGAAGGTCGGCTTCGGCTCGGCCGAGGGCAAGGAGGAGAACGCCCGGGGCCTGCGCATGATCGTCCTCGGCTCGATCACGTCGGCGGTTTATGCGCTGCTGGCGGCGATGCGCCTGGCGGCGGCCGAGGTCGCGCACGCCTTCAAGCTTGGCGCCGGGGCCACAGCGGTCTCGACGAGCCTCTCGCTGGCGTTGATCGGCGTCGGCCATCTGGTCGGCCTGTCGGTCGGCATCGCCATGCTGGCCGGCATGCTCATCGCCTGGGCCGGGCTGGTGCCGTGGCTCACGGCGCAGCACGGCGTGGGTGAGAATGTCGCCCAGCTCGTCAACACGACTTTCCGCAGCGAGGTGCGTTTCATCGGCGCCGGCGTGATCGGGGTCGCGGCGCTGTGGAGCCTGTTCCGCATCATCGGGCCGATCAGCAAGGGCATCCGCTCCGCCATGGCGGCGTCCAAGGCTCGCTCGGCCGGCACCGAGCTGCCGCTGACCGAGCGCGACCTGCCCATCGGCATCGTGGGCGGCACCATCGTGGCCATGCTGGTCCCCATCGCGGGCCTGCTCTGGTATTTCGCCTCCGGCACCGCGATCGAGACCGGCATCGGGCCGACCATCTTCGGCAGCCTGATCTACGTCGTGGTCATCGGCGCCATCATCGCCTGCGTCTGCGGCTACATGGCCGGCCTGATCGGCGCTTCAAACAGCCCCGTGTCGGGCGTGGGCATCCTGGCCGTCATCGGCGCCTCGCTGCTGCTCGTGATGGTCTATGGCCATGGCGGCAACCCGGAGCAGACGAAGGCGCTGGTGGCCTACGCGCTCTTCACGACGGCGATCGTGTTCTCCATCGCCACCATCTCGAACGACAACCTGCAGGACCTGAAGACCGGCCAGCTCGTGGGCGCCACGCCGTGGCGGCAGCAGCTCGCACTGATCTACGGAGTCATCTTCGGCTCGCTGGTCATCCCGCCGGTGCTCGACCTGCTCAACAAGGCCTTCGGTTTCGCCGGCGCGCCCGGGGCGGGGGAGAACGCCCTTGCCGCGCCGCAGGCCGCGCTGATCTCCGCCCTGGCCAAGGGCGTGCTCGGCGGCGACATCCAGTGGAACCTGATCGGCTGGGGTGCGGCGCTCGGCGTCGTGATCATCGCGATCGACGAGGCCCTGCGCGCGGGCAGGAAGCTGCGCCTGCCCCCGCTGTGCGTGGGCATGGGCATCTACCTGCCGATGGCGCTCACTCTCCTCATCCCGGTCGGCGCCTTCATCGGCCACTACTACGAGAAGTGGGCCGGCCGACAGAAGAACCCGGAGTTCGTCAAGCGCATGGGCGTGCTCGGTGCGACAGGCTTCATCGTCGGCGAGAGCCTCTTTGGCGTGGCCTTTGCCGGCGTCGTGGCCGTGTCGGGCAGCGATTCGCCCTTGGCGGTGGTCGGCAGCAGCTTTGCGAAACCCGGCATCATCATCGGGTTGCTGGCCTTCACCGGCATCATCGTCTGGCTCTATCGCTCCGCCCGCAAATCCAGCCAGACGGTCTGAGTTCGGCGGTGGGCCAGCGGGGTGGCGCGCGCTTTTACCAGCCGTCAGGGCCGGTTGGCGGGGTCGGGGAAGACCTGACTTTTGCGTCGCGTTTGCGGCTCAGGAGGGATTTTATGTGGACTATGAAAACGACGCGCGCCTTGGTTGCACTGTTTTCAGCGATGACGGCGGCGACCATCGCTTCGGCCCAGACGATCGAGTTTTTGTTTGTCACCAAGCTCGTTGACTACGACCAGACGGACGCCACCACGGCGACGTTGATATCCAATCCTTACATTGTGGCGGCGAGCATCGACGGCACCGGCTTGAGCGGCAGCTTTCCGGTCAGCCCGACCGTGGCGGTGCAGAATGGCACGCAATCGCTCATCACGCTCACGCCCGATGGTAATGGGTGGCATATCGAAAGCAGCGGCTATGCCAGCCAAGCGGCGCTCAACACGGCCTACGGCAGCGGGACCTACACGTTCCAAAGTTCCAGCTTCTCCAACTCCGTGGTCAACTTGTCGAATGCTGATCTTTATCCCAATGCCCCCGTGGCGACCATCACCACCAACTCCGGCCTGGGTCTGCAATGGAGTGGAGGCGTGCTGATTGTGAATCCGAGCCTGTTCACCACATTCACCATCACGACGAACACGTTTGCGACGAACTTCAATCCCGCGTTGAACCATATCGGAATCAACGGTGACAGTTTTAACACGAACGTGAACGCCGAGTCCTTCAACGATGCGGATGGCGTGTTCAGCTACAACATCGCGACCGCCACCTTTTTGGGTGGTTCGTCCAGCAAGTCGATCGAGCTCGAGTTCAACAACATCATCGACTTCTTTGCGAATACGCCTGGCGCAGGCAATACCTCGGTCTCCGCCTTCACCAGTGCCACGAAGATCAGCCTTCAGGTCATCCCCGAGCCCTCGACCTATGCCGCGATTTTCGGCGCGCTGGCTTGCCTCGGCGTAGCCTTCAAGCGGAGACGGCGCTGGTCGGCGCGATAGTCCACCGACGCCGGAAGGCAGTTTGAGCGATGGCTTTCACGCGGGCGAACTGGTGTCCGCTAATTCAAACCATCGGGAGTCTCATGAAGACAACTGAAGCTGAAATGGGGCGTTCATGGTCGGGCCTTCGCTCGACCTGTGTGAAGACGTGTGGGGCACTGGTGATCTTCCTCGCTCAGGCCGCGAGCCTGGAAGCGCAGATCTTTGTCGTCTATTCCGGTTCAAATACCAACGAGGGCGGCATCGCCTCCTACAATCTCAACGGCACGTCTGCGAACCCGTCCCTCGTCACCGGTTTGAATGTATCGGTTGCGCTCACGTATACCAACGGAAACCTGTTCGTGGTGAACAACGCCAGCATCACCGTTGGTGAATACACGACGAGCGGGGCCCCGGTCAGCACCACGCTGTTCACCCCGATCAATTATCCCTTGGTCATGGCCGCCTCCGAGGATGGCAGCCACCTGTTCGTGGGAACCACTGACTTCAACAGCCTGGACGGTCGAATCAGCTCATATTCTTCCGCGGGTTCCCCCGTGACCACCAGTCTGATCACAGGGCTTGGCCGCCTGACGACCATTGTGGAAAGTGGCGGAAAATTATATTTCGCCAACAATGGTCCGATCAGCGTCTTCACCACCGGCGGCTCGGAAATCACCACAAACTTGGTGCCCGGCCTGAGCGGCCTGGCTTTGGCGATTTCCGGTTCGACGCTTTATGTTTCGAACGGGAACACGATTGGAACCTACACGACATCGGGCGATGCGATCAATGCCACGTTCATCACGGGTTTTCCTGATTATATTACCGACCTCGCTGTAGCGGGAGGGCAGCTTTATGTCATGAATCGGCAACAAGGCACCATCGGCCTCTACAATCTCGATGGCTCGCTGGTGAACGCCGCGCTGGTCACTGCATTGCCCGGCACGGTGCAAGGGTTCGCGATCGCGATCCCGGAACCCTCGACCTACGCGGCGATTTTTGGCGTGATGGCTTTGGTCGGCGTGCTGTTCCGCCGCCGGCGGCAGGCCGCCTGAGCTCAAACCAAGTCGTTTTCACCAAGCCGGGCATCTCGCCCGGCTTTTGTTTTTGGTAGGGGCGCTTGCCCCCAAGCGCCCAGGCCGTTGGGGGCAACGGCCCCTACCGGGTGACTGAGGTCGACTCGTTCAGGCTATTCCTCGCCGTCGAAATAGTCGACCTCGCTGATCCGGAAGACGCGCCGCCGGGGCCGGATCGTGGACCACTTCTTCGAATCCGGGTAATGGCAGCCGTCGACGGGCGGGTTGTCGGCGATGATATAAAACACCAGGTCGCGCTTGCCGGTGTTGGTGATCTGGTGCGCCTCGCCGGGCGGGTGCATGATCACGTCGCCAGCCTTCACCTGGAAGCGCGCCTTGTTCGCGCGCACCGTGCCGGTGCCGCTGATGATGACGAACAGCTCCCACTGCGCCGTGTGGCTGTGGAACGGACACGAGGCCTTGCCGGGCGGCACCTTCTCGATCTCGAGGTTGAAGGGATGGCCTTTCTGCGGCCAGCCGCCGCGGACGTCACCGATGGCGCCGGAGATGTTCTTGTAGGCTTGCGCGAACTTGCCTCTGGGGGATTTCCACTTCTCCCACTTCAGCTTGGTGATGTTGGTTTTCTTCATGGGAATGTGGGAGGGCGGTGAGTCCCTTCACCGCCGGGGATCGACGGCGCGGAACGGAGTCCGCGCCCTACCGTATCAAACCGGTTCGTTGATCACCGGGTTGGTGAGCGTGCCGATCTTCTCGATCTCGATGCTCACCGTGTCGCCGGCCTTGAGCCACACGGGCGGATTGCGGGCGAAGCCCACGCCGTGCGGCGTGCCGGTCAAGATCACCGTGCCGGGCAGCAGCGTCTTGCTGGCGCTGAGGAACGCGATGATAGCCGGCACATCGAAGATCATGTCGTCGGTGTTCCAGTCCTGCATGACCTCGCCGTTGAGCACGGTCTTGATGCGGAGGGCGTTCGGGTTGGGGATCTCGTCCCGGGTCACGAGCACCGGGCCGAGTGGGCAGAAGGTGTCGAAGCTCTTGCCCTGGCACCACTGGCCGCCGCCCCCGTCGCGCTGCCAGTCGCGGGCGCTGACATCATTGGCGCAGGTGTAGCCGAGCACGTAGTTCAGCGCGTCGGCCTGGCTGACGTTCTTGCACTTCCGGCCGATGACGATGGCGAGCTCGCACTCGTAGTCGACCTTGGTGCTCGGAAGCTTCACCGGGAGCTCGATCGGGTCGCCGGGATTTTGGACGCTGGCCGTGTTCTTGATGAAGAGCACGGGATGGATCGGCGTCGGGCTGTTGCTCTCGGCGGCGTGCTGCTTGTAGTTGAGCCCGATGCAAAGGAGGTTGGTGGGCTGCAGGGGCGCGAGCCGCTTGCCCGGCGACACCGGCTGGTCGGTGACCTTGTAATCGCCGAGGAGGTCGCCCGTGATGGCGCGGGCCGAACCGTCGAGTTGCAGGGCGGCCCAGGCCGGGCCGGTCGGGGTGAGGTGGCGTATGATCTTCATGGAAAAGTCTCCCGGAGAAAGCAGACTTGGTGCTAGGGGCGCAAGACCGGGGCGCGTCTTTTTTCCAGCCACGCGCGCGGGGGCTCGCCGAAGCGGGTGCGGAACAGCCGGTAGAAATGGGAGAGGTCGCCATAGCCGCTCGAAAACGCCGCGCCGATGATGGAGTGGCGGTTGTCGCGCAGGAGGCTGGCGGCGTGGGTGAGGCGCAGCTCGGTCAATTGCTCCAGGAAGGAGCGGCCGGTCAGCTCGCGGAAAAGTTTGCTGAAGTGCCGGCGCGACATGCCGGCTCGGGCTGCGGCGCGCTCGAGGCTCCACGGGTCGTAGAATGTTTCCGTCAGCTCGCGGGCCACGGCGGCGACGCGCTGGTTGGTCGGATCGGCCGGGGTGTCGGGCGGCACGCGCGCCAGGGTGACCAGGATATTGTCGGCGGCGGCGCGCAGGGCGACTTCGCGCCCGGGCTGACTGCCCGCCTGCTCGGCGATGCCCGCGCGCCACAGCCCCTCAAAGCGCGGGCTGCCCGCGCCGCCGGGTCGCCGCACCGCGTCCTGTCCGCCGGTAAGCTTCGCCCATAGGCGCGTCCGCTCCGGATCGCCGGTGAGGAAGGCGGGGGCGAAGCACAGCAGGAGCAGGGTGGGCGGCGCGGTGTCGGCGATGCGGTGCGCCACGCCGGCCTGGACACAGAGGGTCGCGCCGGCGGCAGCGTGCAGGGGCTTGGGCGAACCGGTGGTGGCAAAGGCGATTTTGCCCTGCAGCACGTAGATGAGCTTGTGGAAGGGATCCGCCCGCTCTGCCATGCGGAAGCGCGGGCCGTGCACGCTCTCCGCGAAGGCCACGCCGTGGGCGGGCAGGGTGACGGCGATGGGCCGGGAGACGGGCATGGGAATGACAAGATGCCCAAACTGCCAACCACGGCCAAGCCCGAAGTGCCAAGACGTGGTGGCGATATTCATGTAGGTTCGTCGCCCGTATTGCCAACCCCGGTTTGCCCTCCATGACCACGCTGCCCGACAAGTTTGCACGCTCGCAGGATTTCCTGATCGGCGTCGAACTGGTTTCGACCCGAGGCACCGTGCTGGAGACGCGGGCGGCCCGGACCGTGGCGTTCTCCCGCGATCTCGCCACGGCGCCGGGCATCGACTGGGTCTCGATCACCGACAACGCCGGCGGCAATCCCATGCTCGCCGCCCCGGCGCTCGGCGGCCCCTTCCGTGACGCCGGGCGGGAGGTCGTGATCCATCTTTCGTGCAAGGATTTCAACCGCAACGCGCTTGAGAGCGAGGCCTGGCACCTCGCCAGCGAGGGCTTCCACAATCTCCTCGCCCTCAGCGGCGACTACTCGGGCGCCGGCATCGGCGGCGGCGCCAAGCCGGTCTTCGACATCGACTCCGTCGGCCTGCTCACGCTGCTGGGCCGGTTGAACGCCGGGCTCGATGTCACGCGCGCGGCGGGCCGGCCCCCGGCGCGGCTTGATCCGACCAAGTTCTTCGCCGGCGCCGTCGTCACCAACTTCAAGCGGCACGAGAACGAAGTCATGCCGCA
>DAORVZ010000068.1:0-7405 GCA_035434005.1 Lacunisphaera sp. | reverse complement strand
ATCGCGCTGATCCTCTACTTCGCCTTCCGGCCCAGCCAGGAAAGCAAGCGCATCGCCGCCATCCTCGTCTTCTTCTTCGCTGCGGAAATCTTCTGGGCCATCTTCGAGCAGACGGGCTCGAGCATCTCGCTGTTCGCCGACCGCCTGACCCGCAATGAAATGCTCGGCCAGAATTTTCCCTCATCCTGGTGGCAATCCGTGAACTCGATCTGGGTCATCCTGCTCGCGCCGGTCTTCGCCTGGCTCTGGATCAAGCTGGGGTCGAAGCAACCCTCGAGTCCCGTGAAGTTCACGCTCGGCCTCCTGTTTGTGGCCCTGTCCTTTATGTTGATGGTGCCCGCCGCCCGGCTCACCGCGCATGGCCTGATCAGCCCGCTGTGGCTGTTGGCGCTGTTCTTCCTCCAGACTGTCGGCGAGATGCTGCTCAGCCCCGTCGGCCTGAGCACCATGACCAAGCTGGCCCCGCCGCGCCTGCTGGGGCTCGTGATGGGCATCTGGTTCCTCGCCGCCGCCCTCGGCAACAAGCTGGCCGGCGTGCTGGCGGGGGACTTCAAAAGCGAGAACGCCGGCGAGCTCGCCACGTTCTTCTGGCACCAGGCCCTCGGTGTCGGCGTCTGCACCCTCGCTCTTTTCGCCCTCGTCCCCTGGGTCAAACGGCTCATGGGCGGCGTGCGTTGAGGAGCGGCGTGCGCCACCCCCCTTGACGGCTCTGGCATAATCCGCGCACCGACCCTTCGCCTTGACCTCGCCGCTTCCACCCGCCCGTCACCGCCTGCCCGCCGCCCTGCGCGGCGTTGCGGTGCTGTGCGCTCTCTTGGTCGGGCTGCTCGGCCTATTCGCGGCCAGTTCGCACCTGCACGATTCCGTGCACGCCGACGCCGATCATGCCGAGCACAGTTGTGCGATCACACTTTTCAGCCAAGGCTTGGAGGACTCCCTCGGCCATGCTGATCCCGTCGTCACCCCGGCCTTGTTCCCCGCCGGCGAGGTCGCGGTAGCCGCTGCCGCGCTGGTGACAGCGACCCCTGACCGGCTGCCTCCGGGCCGCGGTCCCCCGCTCTGCTAAGTTCAGTTCGTTGTCTGGCGACCCAAGGGTTGCCGTTGCCTGAGCCTGTCCGGCCGCATGCCGGCAGGCTGTCCGTTTCACACGAATTCTGTCCTTAGCATGAAAACATTCCGTTCCTTTTTCTTTTCACTTTCCCTCGCCGGCCTGGCCCAGGCGCAAACCGCACCCGCCAATCCCGCGCATGCGCACGACGAACCCCTCGCCCTGGAGGCCATGGTCGTCAGCGCCGGGCCGGACGCGAAATCCGCGTTCGACCTCGCCCAAGGCACCTCCGTCCTCGTGAGCGACCAGCTCCGCCGCAGCGTGCTGGCCACGCTCGGCGACACGCTGGCGACCACGCCGGGCGTCAACGCAACCTACTACGGCCCGGGTGCCAGCCGCCCGATCATCCGCGGCCTCGGCGGCGACCGTGTGCGGATGCTCGACAACGGCGTCGGCTCGCTCGACGCCTCCAACGTCAGCCCGGATCACAACGTCAGTGTCGAGCCGCTGCTCGTTGATCGCATCGAGGTGCTGCGCGGTCCCGCCACTTTGCTTTACGGCAACTCCGCCGTCGGCGGCGTGGTCAACGTCATCGACAACCGCATCCCCGCGGCCGCCCCCGCACAGCCGGTCAGTGGCCGCGCGGAGTTCCGCTACGGCTCCGCCGCCCACGAGCGCACCGGCGTGCTCGCCGTCACCGCCGGTGGTCCGGCCTTCGCCCTGCAGGTCAACGGCCTCCGCACCGAGACAGACGATGTGCGCATACCCGGGTTTGCCGACCGCGCCAACCCGGCGAACGAGGGCACGCTGCCCAACAGCGCCATCTCGACCAGGAGCGTCTCGGTCGGTGGCACCCGTTTCGGCGCGTCCGGCAACTTCGGGGTCGCCGTGAGCGAATACGCCACCGTCTACGGCGTGCCCGTCGGCGAGCCGATCGCCATCGACCTGCGGCAGCGCCGCGCCGACTTGCGCGCCGAGCTGACCAGGCCTTTCGGCGTGTTCAAGTCCGCCAAGCTCCGCTTCGGCCTCGCCGACTACACCCATGCGGAAGTCGACGCCTCGACCGGCCTGCCCAACACGACCTTCAGCAATCATGCCCACGAGGCCCGGCTCGAGCTGACCCAGCGGGAAATTGGCGGCCTTACCGGCACCGTCGGCCTGCAGACCTCGCGCAGCGATTTCTCCGCTGCGGGTGCGGAGGTCGTCACCCCTCCGACCCTGACGCGCAACCACGCGCTCTTCGTGCTCGAATCTTTTCAAGCCCGGTCCGACCTGACGCTGCAGATCGGCGGCCGCTATGAGTTCCAAAGCATCGAACTCGGCGTAGTCGATCCGCTGCTGCCTGCCTATCCCAGCTACGCCGCGCGCACGGGTGAGCAGCGCAACGCAGGCGGACTCAGCGTCTCCGCCGGGGCTGTGTATTACCCGGCCAAGGACTATTCACTCGGCTTCTCGCTGGCCTACACCCAGCGCCTGCCCGTCGCCCAGGAGGTGTTCTCGAACGGCCCGCACGGCGGCACCGGCGCCTACGAAATCGGCACGGCCGGCCTGGGCAACGAGACCTCCCTCGGCCTCGACCTCACCTTGCGCAAGCGGGCGGGCTTTGTCACAGGCGCGGTTGGGGTCTTCCTGAACCGGATCCAAAACTTCATCTTCGAGCAGCGAGACGCGGCTCACTATTTTGACGACGCTACCGGCACCTTCCTGCCATATCCCGAACCGCCGGGCGTCGCATTCCTGCCTATCTACCAGTTCATCGCCAAGGATGCTCACTTCTACGGCGGCGAAGCGGAACTCACCCTGCATCTGGTCGACACCGTGAAACAACGTCTGCACCTCGAACTCACCGGAGATTATGTGCGAGCCCGCCAGACCACCGATGACGAATCCCTGCCGCGCATCCCTCCCATGCGGGTGGGCGCGACTCTGCGCTACAGCGGCGGCCCCTGGAACGCCGGCCTCAGCCTGCGGCATTCTTTCCGGCAGGATCGGGTCGCCCCCGGGGAAACCGAAACCGCCGGCTACACCCTGCTCGGGGCCGACCTCACCTACCGTTTCACCCGGACTCGTGCGCAGTGGGAGCTCTTCGCCCGCGGCTCGAACCTCACCGATGAGGACGCGCGCCTCAGCACTTCCTTTCTAAAGGACATCGCACCCCTGGCTGGTCGCAGCCTCACTCTCGGCGTGCGCCTCACCTATTAAGGCCTTGCCAGTCGCGCTTTAAGAAAGCGGAGGAGCATTTGTATCCAAATACTGAAATTCTCCGCGCCTTATCTTCGATATTGTAAATTAGGGTATTACCCCTATCAACCATGGCATTCGACCGGTCGCACGACCGACCCGTTGGCAGAATGCCCCATTCTCAGCCCCCCCTCCACGTTCCCCGTAGTGCCGCGCTGAATTGCTCAGCGCGGCGCCTGCTGCTGCTGCTCGCGCTGGCCGGATTGTCCACCCACGTCCTTCCGGCCGCGGTCATCTCCTGGAGCAACACCGCTACGGACTGGGCTACCGGCACCAACTGGACAGGCAGCGTCGCACCCGCCGACGACCTCACGACCGACATCGCCAACTTCGCCACCGCCACTCCCACCTTCCAACCCAACCTCGGCGCTTCGCGCAGTGTGGGCGGCATCCGTTTCAGCAACGGCGCCGGTGCCTTCACCCTCAGCGGCACCGGCAGCCCCACGCTCACGCTCGGCGCCTCCGGCATCTCCCAGCAGGACAACACAGCGCAGACCATCGCCGCCTCCCTCTCGCTCGCCCTGGGTGCCGCCGCCAGCTTCCAGACCACTAGCACCGGCGCCCTCACCATCTCCAGCGCCGTCAACAACGCCGGCTTCCTCCTCACCCTCGGTGCCACCAGCACCGGCGCCGGCACCATCAGCGGTATCATCAGTGGTGCTGGCGGCCTCACCAAAAGCGGATCCAACACCTGGACGCTTTCCGGGGCCAACACCTTCACCGGCCCCGTCATCATCAGCGCCGGCACGCTCTCGATCAACTCCCTCGGCAACGTCTCCGGCGCCGCCTCCGCCCTCGGCACGCCCACCACCGTCGGCGACGGCACCATCAAACTCGGCAGCGGCGCCACCACCGCCACGCTCAACTACACCGGCACCGGTCATACCTCCGACCGCGTCGTGGACCTCGCCGGCACCACCGGCGGCGCCATCCTCAACGCCTCCGGCGCCAGTGGCGCACTCGTGCTGACCTCCAACCTCACCGCCACCGGCTCCGGCGCGAAAACCCTCACCCTCGGCGGCACCGGCACCGGCGCCAACACGATCCAGGGTCTCATCGTGGACAGCGGCGGTGGCGCCACCGCCCTCACCAAGACCGGCGCCGGCAACTGGGTGCTCACCGCCGCCAACACCTACACTGGGGCCACCGCTATATCCGGCGGCGGCCTACACCTCTCCGGCTCCGGCGCCATCTCCTCCGCCAACCTCAACCTCAGTGGTGGCGGCGTGCTCGGCCTGAGCGGCACTTTCTCCCGCGCCCTTGGCACCGGTGCGTCCCAAGTCCGGTTCACCGGCACCGGCGGCGGCTTCGCGGCCTATGGCGGCGCGCTCTCCGTCGGCTTCGCCGGCGGTGAGATCTGGGGCACCACCACCAATTTCCTCCCCGCCGCCGGCACCCTCACCCTCGCCTCTTCGCTCGCCAACGACATCGTCACCTGGACCACTGATTTCTCCCTCGGAGCCGCCAACCGCGCCGTCGCCGTCGCCAACGGCACCGCCGCCACCGACGCCATCATCTCCGCCGTCATCTCCGGCACCGGCGGCCTCAACAAATCCGGTGCCGGCACGCTCGCGCTCACCGGGGCCAACACCTTCTCCGGCCAGCTCCACGTCCAGGCCGGCATTGTCACCGTTGCCAGCCTCGGCAACGGCGGCGACTCGGGCCCCGTCGGCACGCACGGCACTCTCAAGCTCGGCAACACCACCACCGCCGGCATCCTCATCTACACCGGCGCAGGTGAGACCTCCAACCGCGTCATTGACCTCGCGGGCACCACCGGCGGCGCCACCCTCCAGCACGACGGCTCCGGCGCGCTCATCCTCTCCGCCAACCCCACCGTCACCGGCGCCGGCGTCAAAATCCTCACCCTCGCCGGCACCTCGACCGCCGCCAACGAACTCCAGGGCGTCATCGCCAACGGTGCGTCCAACACCGCCCTCACCAAGTCCGGCACCGGCACCTGACGCCTCTCCGGCGTCAACACCTATGCCGGTGCCACCACGGTTTCCGCCGGCACTCTCGTCGCCACCAACAGCGCCTCCTTCGGCACCGGCACGCTCGCGCTCGCCGGCGGCACCGTGCAGGGCGACGGCTCGCCGCTCACCTTCACCAACGCCCTCACCATCTCTGCCAACTCGATACTCGGCGGTGCCTCCGACCTCACCTTCTCCGGCAACTTCAACCTCGGCACCACCACCCGCACCCTCACCGTCTCCAACACCGGTGCCACCACCTTCTCCGGCATCCTCAGCAACACCGCCGGCTTCACCAAGGCCGGTGCCGGCACGCTCACCCTCTCCGGCAGCAACACCTATTCCGGCACCACCTCGCTCACCGCCGGCACCCTCGTCGTAGGCCACAACAGCGCCCTCGGCACCGGCACCCTAGCCCTCGGCGGCGGCACCCTCGCCGGCGACGGCACCGCCCACACCCTCACCAACACCCGCACCCAGAGCGCCACCGCCACCATCGGCGGCACCTCCGACCTCACCCTCTCCGGCACCCAGACCAATTCCAACACCGTCACCCTCAATATCGCCAACACCGCGCTCACCACCCTCGGGGCCATCAATCTCTCCAACTCCGCCACCAACCGCACCCTCACCCTCAACACCACTGGCGGCGACGTCACCATCACCGGTGTCATCGCCAACGGCGGCACCTCCACCGCCAGCGCGCTCACCAAGGCCGGCGCCGGCAGCCTCATCCTCGACAACGCCAACACTTACGGCGGCGCTACCACCATCACCGGCGGCACTCTCCGCCTCGGTCCGGCCGGCGCGCTGCCCAACACGGCCGTCAGCCTCAACGCCACCGGCACCAGTGTCGCCGCCACTCTTGATCTCAACGGTTATAGCGATGCCATCGGCAGTCTCACTCTCGGCGGCACCACCACCACCAGCGCCGCCCACGTCTCCACCGGCCTCGGCACGCTCACCCTAGGCGGCAATGTCACCTACACCGCCACCGGTAATCCCCTCGGCTCCACCCTCTCCGGCAATCTCGCCCTCGGCGCCACAACCCGCACCTTCACCGTCAACAATTCCACCACCGCCGCCACCGACCTCACCGTCTCCGCCCTCATCTCCTCAACCGGCGGCGGCCTGACCAAGACCGGCACCGGCGTCCTCCTCCTGTCAGGGGCCAACACCTACGACGCCGTCACCACCGTCTCCGCCGGCATCCTGGAATTCAGCACCATCGGCACCGTCGGCGGCGGCGCCTCCAACCTCGGCACTCCCACCACCGTGGGCAATGGCACCATCGCCCTCGGTGCCGCCACCCTCCGCTACACCGGCACCGGTCACACCACCGACCGCATCGTCAACCTCACCGGTGCCGGCATCATCACCGCCAACGGCGCCGGCACCCTCGCCTTCGACGTCGCCTCCGGCTCCGCCGTCACCGGCACCAACCTTGGCCTCACGCTCAACGGCACCGGCACCGGCGCCATCCTCGACCCCATCGCGACCGGCACCGGCTCTCTCACCAAGTCCGGCACCGGCACCTGGACTCTCGCCGGGGCCAACACATACACCGGTGCCACCGCCGTCTCCGCCGGGGTGCTCAACCTCCAGAATTCCACCGCCACCGGCACCACCGCCGGCGGCGTCACCGTCACCAGCGGCGCTGCCGTCGAACTCCAGGGCGGCATCGCCGTCGGGGCCGAGTCCCTCAGCCTCGCGGGCACGGGCATCGCCACCACCGGCGCGCTCCGCAACCTCTCCGGCGCCAACTCCTGGGGCGGCGCGCTCGCTCTCACGGCGGCCTCCAAGATCCAGAGTGATGCCAGCTCCCTCACCCTGACCGGCAACATCAGCGGCGCCACATTCGGCCTCACCTTTGACGGCGCGGGCGACCTCACCGCCACCGGCATCATCGGCACCACCACCGGCACACTGACCAAGTCCGGCGCGGGCACCACCACCCTCTCCGGGCTCAACACCTTTACCGGCGCCACCACCATCCAAGCCGGCACAGTTTCCATCAACTCCCTCGCCAACCTCAGCACGAGCAGCGCCCTCGGCGCGCCCACGACGGCCGGCAACGGCACCATCGCCCTCGGCTCCACCACCAACGCCGCCACCCTCCGCTACACCGGCTCGGGCCACAGCT
>DAORVZ010000067.1:0-5000 GCA_035434005.1 Lacunisphaera sp. | reverse complement strand
CAATGGAGATGAACATGTCGACCTTATCCTTCAGGGTGTGGTCGAAGAGCTCCTTGACCCCGCGCAGGTCGCCGAGCCCCTCCTCGCCCACGGTGGCGACGAAGGTGATCGTGCCGGTGGTCGGCGTCTTCGTCTCCTGCAGGGCGCGGAGCACGCTGATGAGTTCGGCCAGGCCGCGCGTGTCGTCACCGATGCCCGGCGCCTTCAGGATATTGCCGTCGCGTTTCACCGTCACGTCGGTGCCCTCGGGAAACACGGTGTCGAGGTGGGCCGACACGACGACATTCGGCCGCGGCTGGGCGCCGGGCCGGGTGCCGACGACATTGCCGGCCCGGTCGATGAATACGTTCTTCAGGCCGTGTTGCTCGAAGAGCTGTTTCAGCACGGCGGCTCGCGCCTCCTCCTTGAACGGCGGCGCCGGGATCTCGGTGAGCCGGACCAGCAGGGCGATCGTGTCGGGCTCGTTGCGCTTGGCGACCTCCAGCAGCGACTGCACGGCCGGATCCTTGAGCAACACGGCCGGATCGGCGGCGGGCAGCAGGGTCGCAGCAGCGATAAAGGCGGCCGAGGCGGCCAGCATGCGAAAACGGAGCAACGGGCGGAGAACAGGATGGGGCGTCATGAGTGAGTGTGCGCCCAAGAGAACAAATGAACCGCCGCGGTGCGAGCCTGCGAAACGCCCCGGCAGTTGGCAGGCCATTTAACTGCCAAGGGATCTGTCTTTTCGCGCCCTCGCGTGCAATCCGCCGCCCCGGAGGCTCAGATCTTCTGCGCCAGGGCCTCGAGCTGATTGGTGGCGATGCCCCAGCCCTCGTGGAAGCCCATCTTCTCGTGTGCCTCGCGGTCGGCGACGGTCCAGTGGCGCGCACGCGCGGTGTATTTCGTCTGCCCGTTGCCCGCATCCTCGAAGGTGAGGACGCACGTCATGAAAGGTTTCGCCGACGGCTCCCACGCGCAGGTGAAGGCGTCGGTGAATACCAGCCGCTCATGCGGCACGACCTCGAGGTAGATGCCGGAATTGGGGAATTCCAGTCCCTCGGGCGACTGCATCGTGATGTGGCTCGAGCCGCTCGCGCGGACATCAACCACGGCCCTGACCGTCTTCCACGGCGTCGGCGTGAACCATTGGACGATGAGTTCGGGCGTGGTCCAGCAGCGCCAGAGCTTCCCGCGCGGGGCGTTCAGCACGCGCTGCAGGACGAGTTCACGGTCAGCGGGAAAGGGGGCGGCGGATGACTTGGGGGATTTGGGGTTGTTGGTGGATACCAATACTACGAACCGCCCCTCCACAACCGGACAAAAGTCCGAAAAATGCTCCGCGCAGCCCGCGCTTGCCCGGCTTTGCCATCGACGCGTCCGGGAGTCGGGCTATGCTGCGGGCATGATCCTGCGCACCGTGCTCGCCTGGTTCCTGCTGTCCGTCGCCGCCAACGCGGCCCGGCCCAATGTCGTGCTGATCAACGTCGACGACCTCGGCTATGGCGACCTCGGCGTTTACGGCCACCCCGTCATCAAGACGCCGCACCTCGACGCTCTCGCGGCCAGTGGCCTGCGCTTCACCCAGCATTACGCGCCTTCGGCGCTGTGCTCGCCGTCGCGCGCCGGCCTGCTGACCGGCCGCACCCCCTATCGCACCGGCATCAAGAGCTGGATTCCCGAGGCCTCCGGCATCTATCTGCACCGGCAGGAAATCACGCTCGCCGCGCTGCTCAAGCGCGCCGGCTACGCCACGGCGCTTGTCGGCAAATGGCATCTCAACAGCGATCTCGGCGACCCGGCCCAGCCGCAGCCCACCGACCACGGCTTCGACCACGCGTATGGCCACAATGCGTTCCAAGTTCCACACAATCACAACCCGACAAACCTCCACCGCAACGGCCGCCTCTTGCCGCCGCAGGAAGGCTACACCGCGCAGCTCTACGCCGACGAGACCATCGCCTGGCTCGAGCAGCGCTCCGCCGCGCGCGAGCCCTTCTTTCTCTATCTCGCGATGGCCGAGCCGCACACCAGCATCGCGAACCCGCCCGAATACAACGCGATGTATGCCGCCTATTCCCGCGGCCCGGTCGTGCCGATTCCCAACGGCGGACCCCGCCCGCCCGAGGTGCTCCTCGTGCCGCGCGGCCCGGGCGAATACTACGCCAACATCACCTACCTCGACGCCCAACTCGGCCGCGTGCTCGCCGCCCTCGACCGCCTCGGCCACCGCGACGACACCTTGGTGATTTTCACCAGCGACAACGGCCCCGTCACCAGCGCCTGGGAAAACTGGTATGAAGTGAACGCCCACGGCGACACCGGCGGCTTCCGCGGCCGCAAGCACCACCTCCACGAGGGCGGCATCCGCGTGCCGGCCATCGTCCGCCTGCCGGGCGTGGTGCGCGCGGGCACCGTCACCGCCGCGCCAGTCACCAGCCTCGATTTCTTTCCGACCATCGCCGCGCTCTGCGGGGCCCCGCTCCCGACCGACCGTGCCATCGACGGCGCCGACCTCGGCGCCCTGCTCCGCGGCGGCGCCGCGCCCGCAGCCCGTCCGTTCTACTGGGCCCTTCCGACCAAGACCGGCCTGGACTTCGCCTACCGCGAGGGTGACTGGAAACTGCTGCTCAACACGGAGCAGAAACCCGTCGAGCTCTACGATCTATCCCGCGATCCGCTCGAGCTGACCAACCGCCTCGCCGCCGAGCCCGCCCTCGCCGCCGCCCTCGCCGCGGCCTTCCGCGCCCATCACGCCGCCGTGGTGGCCGACCCGCTCCGGCCGGCGGGCATGAACCAGACCAACTACTGAGCCCCGGCCCTCACTTGTCGGGCTCGGGATTCACCGCGATCACCTCGACCTCGAAGACTAGGCCGGAGAACGGCGGAATGTTGCCGGAACGAAGACCGCCGTAACCCAGATGCGGCGGGATGCAGATGACCGCCTTCGCGCCAGGCTTGAGTGCCAGCATCGCGGCCGACCAACCCGTGATGAGCCGGTCGACGTCATAATCAGCCAGCTTGCCCCGCGCGCGCAAACTGTCGAACACCGTGCCATCCTTCAGCCGGCCGGTGTAATGCACCCGCACACGGTCCTGCATTTGCACGAGCGGCCCCGCGCCGGGCGTGAGCAGCTTGATGCCGAGATTGCTCGGGCGCCAGGCAATGGCCTGATCCGCCGCGATCTCCGGCCCGAAATACTGCTCGCGCCGCAGCTCGGCCTCGGACTTCGCCGGCACGGCGGGCGCCGGCGGCGGCTGGGGCTCGCAGCCCGCCAGGGCCAGTAGCGCCGCCAACAGCATCGTCTGGAGAACGGCGTTCATGCCACGACGCAACCGACGAGATTTCCGGCGGCAAATCCAAACCCGCTCACCGATTCGGCCGGCGCTCGCCGAGCCTAGCCAGCAGCTCCGGCATCGCGGCGGGCAGCGACGAGGCCGCGAGAAACTCGTCGGCCCGCGCCTTGGCCCCGCGCGTGCGCAGGCCTGCATAGACATGCAGCTCGAACTGCCGGCGCAGCGCCGCCTCCGCCGCAACGAGCCCGAGCGCCGCATACAGGAACATCAACGCCTCCACCGTCGCATACTTGCCCGCGCCGGGCGCGTTGCGCAGCCAATACCGGCTCGGCCCGCTCATCGGCAGGCTGATGCGCCGGCCCCACTGGCCCACGACCTCGAGCATCGAGCCGGCTTCGCTCCAGCTGCCGTCGAGCAACAACACCTGCAGGTTCGCCGGGTCGGAACCGACCGGCAGCTCCTCGCCCCGCGGATGCAGGATCCAGAGCTCGCGGCCGGGCCGCACCACCGCCTCGCGCACTGGCGGCTTCTCCTGCCAGAAAACATGACCGCGCGAGTCCGTCACCACGCGGTTGATCAACCGTCCGGTGCTGGTCGGCCGCCAGTATTCGCGTTTGTGGATGAGCACGTCCGCCGCAAGCGGCGACGCGACCGCCTCGAACCCCGCGCAGATGCACCAGCGCGGCGTGCATCGGCAATGCGCGCAGCGCGCGGTGGTTTCGAGGACAACGCTTCTCGCCATGGCTCAAGGTTTCACTTCGGGAACCGGGTTCACCCCGAGCACCTCGATCTCAAAGATCAGTCCGGAGAAAGGAGGGATTTTTCCCGACCGGATGCCGCCATAACCGAGATGCGGCGGCACACAGATGAGGGCTTGGCCGCCGGCCCTGAGTGTCAGCATCGCGGCGGACCAGCCGGGAATGAGGCCATTCACCGGGAACAAGGACGGCTTCCCCTGCTCGCGGGTGTCGGCAAACACCGTGCCGTCCTTCAACCGGCCGGTATAATGCACTCGCACCCGATCCTGCAGTTGGATCAAGGGGCCTGCCCCAGCGGCAATGATCTTGATGCCGAGGTTGCTGCTGCGCCAGGCAATGGATGGGTCGGCGGCGATGGCCGGCCCGAAATATTCCTCGCGCCGGATCTCGGCGGCGGACTTTACCGGCACGATGGGCGGCGGCGGCTGGGGCTCGCAGCCCGCCAGGGCCAGCAGCATGGCGAGGAGGGAAATGGCGGGCACCCGTTTCATAAGATGGACGAGAATAGGCCGGGGCTCCGGACCGACAAGCGGTTTGTGCCGTCGGAGGGGTGCTCAGCGGAACGGCCAGTCGAGCCGCAGCTCCGTGCGCCGGTTCCGGTAGCCGGGGCCGGCATGCAAGGTGTCGCGATATGCGTGGCGGAGGGTCAGGCCCATCTGCCCGAACGAGCGCCGCACCTCCAGCGCAACGCTCCGCGTCTGCGCAGGAAAATAATACGCGATCCACGGCACATCCTGCTCGAACGTGTCCACCAACGTGGTCGGTTTGCCTATGGCCTCCAGGTCGGGCCGGGGCGGACGCGAATACGAGACCACGTCCCCCTGACGTTCACGTCCCTCGACGGCGACAGTCCAGTTTTCGCCCGCGCTCCATTCCGCGCGGCCAAACCATTCGCGCGCCGTGCGCGCGAAGGCCGGCCCCCGGGCATCAAAGCGCCGCCACTCATGGCCGGCACTGAACCACCACGCCG
>DAORVZ010000066.1:0-7515 GCA_035434005.1 Lacunisphaera sp. | reverse complement strand
GCAACTGGTGCAGGGCGGTGTGCCGCTGCTGCACGCCCCGCGCTTCACCCTCGTGCCCGCAGGCCGGGTGGAACTCGATGCCAACTGGGTGCCGCAAGACTTCGCCGGCACACTGAAGCTGGGAGGAAGTTTCGCCGAGATATTCCGTCTCCGCGATCCGGCCGGGCCGTTTTCCGCCACCGGTGCCGCCAGTCTCACGCGCATTGCCGGCCGCATCGAGCTGCGCTCCTTCGACTTCGCCGTGGCCAAGGCCGACCAGTCGCCGCTGCTCACGCTCGAGATGTTGCACCCCGTCGTGTTGGGCACGACAGCGAAGACCAACGACATCGACAAGGCGGCCGACACGCTCCGTCTCCGCACGACGGCTTTGCCACTCGAGTGGCTGCAACCGCTGCTGCCCGCCGGCCTGCAGATCGCCGGCACGCTGGAACCGGCCGAGTTCGCCGCGAAGATTGATCTGCCCAACGCTTTCCTCAACCCGGCCCGGCCGCTCGTCTTCAACATCGCGCGGCTCGACGATGCCACCGCCGGGCTGTTGCGCGACGCCCGCATCGAGCTTTCGCCCAGCGTGATTCTGATGGGCCAGCTCGCGGCGCTCGTCGTTGAGAATGGCCGCGTTGTGCTTGGTGGCCACCCGGCCGGCAACGCCGGCCTGAGCCTGATGTATTTCACTAACAACCTCCAGATTCCGATCTCGGCCTCGGTGGACCTCAGCACCGATGTCGGCTTGCTGCGCGGCCAGCCGGTGGCCGCCACTCTGCCACTGCCTGTGACGGGGCAGGCGCGCTTTCTGTATTCCCAGGATCTCAGCGCGGGCAAAAGACCGTCCGCAACCTTTCTGCTGAGCGAGGTGCCCTCGCCCGACGGCCACGGCATGCTGCCGCGGCTCGGCGCCCGGCTCACGATGCTCGACAAAACCGCCGGACAGCCGGACCGGATAAAACTCGAGTTCCAATACCAGACGGCGCCGGTGTGGAGCACGTTCACCACCGAGTTCGATTACGGCATGAACCGTGACAAGGCCGAGATCAACGCGACGCTGCAAGGCGAGTTCTTCGACGCGGGCCGGTTCATGGACCTGCTCAACACATGCGTCCCGACTGTCGCCCCGCCAGTCGCGCCCAGGGAAAAGCCAGGCGCGGCCGCCACCAGCACGCCGCCTGTTCCCACCGCCGCCTTCTGGCACACACTCGCGGGAATATTCCGACTCGATTTCGGCGCCATCGTCCACGCGCCTTATCGCGTGGAGAAACTCACCGGCGAGTTCGAGATCAACGACGAGGCACTGCACCTTCGCCGGCTGGCCGGACGGATGTTCGATGGAGGCTGGAGCGGCCACCTGCGCCTTGATTTCGACCCAGAGCAGACGACGGCACCCTACGGCCTGACGGGCGGCTTCGACATCACGGATTTCTCCGCGCAAAACATCGTGCAGGCCGCCTACCCGAACGAACTCGGCTCGTTCGCAGGCCGGCTGAACTTCTCCTCTCGCGTCAGCAGCCGCGGCACGGGCCTCTCCTCGCTGCTGGCGGACAGCACTTCGGAATTTCGTTTTCATAGCTCCGGCGGCCGGCTGCAGCTGAAGGTGCCGCACGCCAGCCTCGCCTCCGCCGCGCTGCTGGTGGGCGGCGCCATCACATTCTCGCCGGAGCTCCGCGCCATCGGCCGGCTCGTGAAACAGTTTTCCGATCTGCCCGTCGACGAGCTGTCCGCCCGTGGCCGGCGCCTGCCCGGTGGCGCGATCTTTCTTGATGATCTCCGGCTGCACACTCCGCAGCTGCGGCTCTCCGCCCGCGGTGAGGTTCCGCCGCAGCCCGGCATCGAACTCGCGGCGCGCACCTTCGCGCTGCCCGTCTCCCTTTCCGCCCGCGACGAGTTGGCCGTCATCCTCAAAGGCATGAAACTGCTCGGAAAGAAGCCTGACGCGGACGGCTTCTTCCCCATGACCCGGCAGCCGCTCCTGCGCGGCACCCTCGGTGCGCCCGACACGACCGATCTCTATGATGTCTTCGCCCAGGCGGTCTCCGGCTCCTCCGGCACGTTCGGCTTTCTGATGAAGAAGGTCCAGCAGGAGGTCGAGAAAAGCCGTGCGACCCCAGCGCCGCGCTGACATCTAAAATCCCTCGACAGGTAGGGTGAAACTGTAGCGCGGGATCGCTGATCCCGCCTCGGTCGTGGCGGGGTCAGCGGCCCCGCCCTTGTCCAAAAGCTAAGGGACGTTGGCTTTAGACGCGCGCTCAGAAGCGATTGCCACCCTCCTCATCGGGACGGGGCGGGCGCATCATCAGCACGACGTAATACGCACCGGCCACGAGGCCGACGCACACCAGCAAAAACCAATCACCATGCAGGGTGTAGTAGCTCTGCCGGCCCACCCAACGCTGGTCCCGCGTCACCGCCACGGTCTGCGCCCCCCGGAAATAAACCCGGCCTGTCTCATCCAACACCGTTGCGCGCACATTGCCGAATTCGTCGATCCAACCGCTCCAGCCGCCGTTGCCGACGCGGATGACCGGTCGGCGTGTTTCGATCGCCCGCAGCACCGAGTGCGCCGCATGCTGATAGGCCGCCCCACCCTCGCCGAACCAGGCGTTGTTGGTCAGCACGGCGAGCACCTCGGCCCCATCCAAGGCGCTCTCCCGCGCCAGGCCCGGAAAAATATCCTCAAAGCAAATCAGCACGCCCACCGGCACTCGACGTGCGCCGACCGGCACGGGCAGCGGTGCGGCGTCAGTGCCGCGCTGGAAATCGCCGCCGATGGGCGCGAACTTCTCGATCCAGCCAAGCACGGGCCGCAGCGGGATGAATTCCCCGAAGGGCACGAGCTGGCGCTTGGCGTAGCCGGGCCGGACGAGGCCCGCCACCGGATCGACCACGAACGCGCCGTTGAACCAGCGTTCGCCCGGTTCATTGGACGACTCAGTGTAGACGGTGCCGAGCAGCAGCGGTTTGCCGGCACGGCGGGCGACGGTCTCCAGCCAGGCCTGGACGTTGTGATCGCGATACAGCGCCCAGGGCGTCACCGCCTCGGGCCAGATGATGAGCTCGGGTGCGCCGCGGCGGCTGGCGCCGGCGGTCACCTGCTCGATCGTGTGCAGCACGTCAGTGGCGCGGGCTGCATCCCACTTCTCATTCTGCGGGATGTAGGGCTGCACCAGGGCGGCACGCACCAGCGGGCGCCGCTGCTGGTTGATGGTGTCGGCCACAAAGGGGAACGAGCCGGCCATGAGCACCAGCAGCGCCACGGAGAATTCCGGCGTGCGCTTCTTGAAACCAGTCACTCCTTCGAAGAAAGCCCGGTGCACATAGGCCGCCGCGCCGAGATTAAAGACCATCAGGATGAAGGCGGTGGCCCCGGCGCCGGCGTAAGCCGCCACCTGCAGGAGCAGCGGCCGCTGCCACTGACTCGCGGCGAGCGGCAACCACGGGAAGCCGCCGAAGATGACGCTGCGGAACCACTCAAGCACAACCCACAGCGCCGCCAGTCCGAACAGCGTCAGGATCCGCACCCACACCTTGTGGCCCTGGAGCCGCGGGATGGCCCACCACGCGGCGAGAAACCATGAACCCACGAGCAACCCGACGAAGGGTCCGAGCAGGAACAGGCCGACCCAGGTGACGTTGTGCAGCCAGCCGAGCAACGCGGTCCAGGCAGTCACCTGCGCCCCGAGGACGGTCCAGGCAAACAGCCGGAACGACGGGCGGCGATAGGCCCAGAGAATCGCCGGCAGCGCCAGCACATAAGCCGCCTCGCCCGTGCTGACCGGCGGAAACGCCACGTAGGTCAGGAATACCGTGAAGCCGAACACCGCCAGCACCCACCCGAGCTGCGGGTGGCGCTGCCACAGTGTCGGCCGGGGCGCGTAGGGATCGGGCTCTGCGAGAGGGTCGGCCATGGTCAGAGGGTCGGCAGCAGCGGCAGCAGCTCGGACAGCCGCTCAACGCGGCGGAAACGCGGCTGGTCGTGCGGCACCGCCTCGACGTGCTCGTGCTGCCAGGTGATGTGATACGGCACGTGCACGCCGGCCCCGCCGAGCTCGAGCACGGGCAGGATGTCGGACTTGAGGGAATTGCCGATCATGACGAACTCGTCGGGGGCGATGCCGTGGCGGCGCAGCACGCACTCGTAGGTGGCGCCATCCTTCTCGCTCAGGATTTCGATGGCGAAGAAATGCGCCGTGAGGCCCGACTCAGCGATCTTGCGCTCCTGGTGGTGCAAGTCGCCCTTGGTGATGAGCAACAGGCGGTAGTCGCGCGCCAAGGCCGGCACGATCTCAGCCACGCCGGGCAGCAACTCGACGGGATGCGCCAGCATTTCCTGCCCCAGGGCGAAGATCTCGCGAATCTCCTGCGCGCTGATGGCTCCCCGGGTCAGCTCGATGGCCGTCTCGGAGGCACTGAGCACGAACCCCTTCACGCCGTAGCCGTAGAGCGGCAGGTTGCGCATCTCCGTCTGAAAAAGCACGCGGTCCACCTCGGCGGCCGGGTGGTATCCCGCCAGCAGGGCGCGAAAGCGCTGCTGGGCGCGGTCGAAGATGCTTTCGTTGTGCCAGAGCGTGTCGTCGGCGTCGAAACCGATGATCTTGATCATGCGTGAAAGGTTTTTGTAGGGGCGTCCCTTGTGGACGCCCGCGGGCGCGGTCGAGCCGCGCCCCTACATCAGGTCACCCCATGGCAGTTCTTGAACTTCTTGCCCGAGCCGCAGGGGCACGGGTCGTTGCGGCCGACCTTCGGCGCCTCGCGGCGGATGGTGACCGACGGGAGCTTGATCTCCTCGGCCGGGGCCGCCGGCGCGGCGTCATCGCCGGCGGGGGCCGCGGCCTGGGTGGCGGCGGCGAGCGCGGTCGGCGCGGCGGCCGGGCCCTGCAGGCGGGCGGAGCGCGAGAGGATGGCGAAGAGGTTCTCGAAGGCGTCGCGGTTCGTCGCCGAGCGGAAGAGGCTCGTGCAGATCTGCAGGCGCACGTTGTTCATCAGCTCCTCGAAGAAGCGGAAGGCCTCGCCCTTGTATTCGGAGAGCGGGTCCTTCTGGCCGTAGCTGCGCAGGCCGATGGAGCGGCGGAGCTCCTCCATCTCGGTCAGGTGCTCCTGCCAGTGGTGGTCGATGGCGTTGATGACGATGTAGCGCTCGAGGCCGCCCAGCGCGGCCTGATCCTCGACGGACTCCTTCAGCGCGTAGGCCTGCTTGATGCGCTCCACAAGTTCCTTCACGAGGGCGTCGAAGTCGCGGCGGCCGGAGAACTCGTCGACCCTAGCACTGACCGGGAAGTGGGCGTTGAGCCAACCGACGAGGCTCTCGACGTTGGCCGTGCCCGCGCCGCCCTTCTCGTCGAAGCCGGCGGACTCGAGGCGGGAGGCGACCTCGTCCTCGATCATCTCGAAAATGATGTCCTTCGGGCGCTCGCTGTGCAGGGCCCCGTTGCGGATGCCGTAGATGACCTCGCGCTGCTTGTTGAGCACGTCGTCATACTGGAGCAGGCGCTTGCGGATGGAGAAATTCTGCTGCTCGACTTTCTTCTGGGCCGACTCGATGGAGCGGTTGAGCCACGGGTGCTCGAGCTCCTCGCCCTCCTTCATGGCCCCTTCCATGATCTTGGAGGCCAGGTTGCCCTGGAGGAAAAGGCGCATCAGGTCGTCCTCGAGCGAGAGGAAGAACTTGGTCATGCCCGGGTCGCCCTGGCGCGAGCAGCGGCCGCGCAACTGGCGGTCGATCCGGCGGGACTCGTGGCGCTCGGTGCCGACGACGAGCAGGCCGCCGAGCTCGCGGACGCCCTCGCCCAGCTTGATGTCGGTGCCGCGGCCGGCCATGTTGGTGGCGATCGTGACGGAGCCGCGGTGGCCGGCGCGCGTGACGATCTCGGCCTCCTGCTGGTGGAACTTGGCGTTGAGGACGGTGTGGATGACGCCCGCGCGCTTGAGCATGCGGCTGAGCACCTCGGACTGCTCGACGGTCACCGTGCCGACGAGCACGGGCTGGCCACGCTGCTGGGCCTCCTGGATCTGCTTCACCACCGCGCCGTATTTGTCGCGGCGGGTCTTGAAGATGGAGTCGTTCTTGTCGACGCGGATGCAGGGCTTGTTCGTCGGGATCTGCGTGACGGCGAGACGGTAGATCTCGTGAAACTCGGTGGCCTCGGTCTCGGCGGTGCCGGTCATGCCCGCGAGCTTCTCATACATGCGGAAGTAGTTCTGGATCGTGACCGTCGCGTAGGTGCGCGTCTCGCGCTCGATGGTGACGTTCTCCTTGGCTTCGACCGCCTGGTGCAGGCCGTCGGACCAGCGACGGCCGGACATGATGCGGCCGGTGTTCTCGTCGACGATGACGACCTTGCCCTCTTGCACGACGTATTCGACGTCGCGTTCGTAGAGGGAGTAGGCGCGGAGCAGCTGGGACAGAGCGTGAATGTCCTCGGACACGACCTCGTAGCGCGACTGGGCCTCGCGCTTGGCGGCCTCCTTCTCCTCGGGGGTCTTGTTCTCCTTCTCGATGTCGATGAAGATGGTCGCGAGGTCGGGCAGCACGAAGGCGTCGGGGTCGTCGGGGCGGAGCTTCTTGCGGCCCGGCTCGGTGAGGTCGGCCTGGTGGTTCTTTTCGTCGATGACGAAGAAGAGCTCCTCCTTCCATTTGTAGAGTTCCTCCTTGTTGAAGTCAGAGTGCATCTCGACGTCGGTCTTGTCGAGGAGCTTGCGCCACTCCGGGTTTTCCTGGAGGCGGAGCAGCTGCTTGTTCTTCGGCATGCCCAGCTTAACCTGGAGCATCTTCATCGCGGCGGTGTGCCGCTCGTCGGCGGTGACTGTGGGCTTTTCGAGTAAGTCGGCGGCCTCCTTGACGAGGCGGTTGATGAAGCGGAGTTGGGCGCTGACAAGCGCCTCGACGCCCGGCTTGAGGCGGGTGAAGGGCTGCTCGCGCTCGATGGGCGCCGGGCCGGAGATGATCAGCGGCGTGCGCGCCTCGTCGATGAGGATGGAGTCGATCTCGTCCACGATGCAGAACCAGTGGTCGCGCTGGACCTGGTCTTCCTTGCGCGTGGCCATGCCGTTGTCGCGTAGGTAATCGAAGCCAAACTCGGAGGCGGTGCCGTAGGTGATGTCGCGGCCATACATCTCGCGGCGGATCTCGGAGTGCATCTGCTGCTGGATGCAGCCCACGGTGAGGCCGAGGAACTGGTAGAGATGGCCCATCCACTCGGAGTCACGGCGGGCGAGGTAGTCGTTGACCGTGACGAGCTGGGTGTTCTTGGCGGTGAGGGCGTTCAGGTAGAGCGGGAGCGTGGCGACGAGGGTCTTGCCCTCGCCGGTCGCCATCTCGGCGATGCGGCCCTCGTGCAGGGTGATGCCGCCAATGAGCTGGACGTCGAAGTGAACCATATCCCAGGTCAGTTGGTGGTCGCACACGGTGACTTCGCGGCCGACCATGCGGCGGGCGGCGTTTTTGACGGCGGCGAAGGCCTCGGGCAGGATGGCGTCAAGCTTCTCGCCCTGCGCGACGCGGGCGCGGAATTCAACGGTCTTGGCGCG
>DAORVZ010000065.1:0-7539 GCA_035434005.1 Lacunisphaera sp. | reverse complement strand
GCTGTAGCCGAAGCCGCCCGAGAACTCGCCGCAGTAGGTGGCGCAACGCACCTGGTCCGCCCCGAGGACCTGGCGCGCCATCTGGAAATAGCCGCGGTTGAGGCAGTCGTGCACGCTGAAGACTAGGTGCGGCTTATACTCCTTCAGGACTTGCTCGTAGTAGGCGCGGCCGAAGCTGACCGAGCGCTTGTTCAGGAAGCTGAGCAGCTCGACGAACAGGAAGAACGCCTTGTGGATCCACGGGGATTTTTTCTGGATCCAGTTGTAGAAATCGACGCCCAGCTTGAAGAAGCCGGAGGACTTCTCGAGCATCTGCTCGATGCGCACGTCGACATCGTGCCGGTAGAGCTCGAAGCACCACTCGGCAAAGGCCTGCGCGCGCGTGTCATGGCCGGCGCCGGTGCTGGAGGTCAGGACGAGGATGCGGACACGCGACATGATTAGGGTCCGAGATTTTTTCCCTGTATCCGTTGCCCAAAGGCCAGTGAGCCGAGCCGCCTAAAGCCCAGGATCTGCCCACGTCGCCTTGCGCTCGTCACCAGTGCGAGCGCGGTGCGGTAACGGGCGGAAAGCGACAGGCTCATGCGTGAACGGGCCGGCTCAGTTCGCACTCTTGAAAACGAGTGCGACATTGGCCCCACCAAAGCCGCTGCTGTTGCTGAGCACGACATGCGGTCTGTGCGGGAGGGTGGCGCGGATGATGTTCAGCCCGTCGCAGACCGGGTCGAGCCGGGTGATGTGGGCTGAGCCGGGCATGAACCCCTCCTTCATCGCCAGCGCGCAGAAGCCCGCCTCCATGGCACCGGCGAGCGAGAGGCCGTGGCCGGTGAGCGCCTTGGTGCTGCTGATGGCGGGGCGCGTGGGGGAATTTTTGAAGACCGCCTTGAGGGCGCGGGCCTCCGAGAGATCGCCGATGGGCGTCGAGGTAGCGTGGGCATTGACGTAGTCCACCTGCTCGGCGGCGGTGTCGGAATACTTCAGGGCGTTCTCCATCGCCACGCGCAGGCCGGATCCCTCGGGGTGCGAGATGGCCACGTTGTGGCCGTCCGAGGCCTGCCCCCAGCCGGCGACTTCGCAGTAGATCTTGGGCTGGCGGCGGGCGACTTCCTCCTCGCTCTCCAGCACGAGCACGGTGGCCCCGCCGGTGCCGACAAACCCGTCGCGGGCCACATCGAACGGCCGGGAGGCGATGCCGGGGTCGGCTTGCAGCGAGAGGGCGCGCATGCCCGCGAAGGGCAGGATGCTCTCGACGTTGCCATCTTCCGCCCCGATGACGAACATGCGCTTCTGCCGCCCGAGGGCGATCTCGTCATAGGCGAAGCCCAGCGCGTGGGCCGACGAGGCGCAGGCAGAGGAAAACCCGGTCGAGGCGCCCTTGATCTTGAACTGCGAGACGAGATTGAAGTTCACCGTGCCCGAGATGGAGGCGACGACCCCGAGCGGCGGGCACCGCATGACACCCTGTTTGCGCATTTTCTCCAGATGGTGGCCGAGGAGGAACGGGGAGCCGGCGGAGGCGGCGTAGAGCCCGGTGTGGGCGTTGGACCATTCCGCCTCGGTGAGCTTGGCGTCCTCGACGGCCTGCTGCATGGCGCAGTAGGCATAGATGCCGTGGGGTGCCATGCCGCGCAGTGTTTCCCGACGGAGGTTGTAGCGGGCCGGAAAAATCCAGTCCTCCTGGTCGGTCGAATCGGTCTGAAAATCGCGGATGGGAGCGGCGACTTTCACAGGCACATCGGCCTTTTGGAACGGCGGGTATTGCACGATGCCGTGGCGCAACTCGCGCAGACTCTCGGCCACGGCCAGCAGATCGTTGCCTATGCTGGTGATGAATCCGAGACCGGTGATGTAGACTTTCCGCATGTAGGGATTAGACCGCTACGGCCGCTCCAAGAGCTGCGGCCGGAGTGGGGCGTATCAAAACGCTTTGGCCGATGCGGTCAACTGCCGCAGCCGTGCTCAAGCGCACTCAACTCGCACGGGCCGTGGCCACCGGCTTGGAAGAATCGGCGGCGACCGCTGCGGCGGGCTGCTCCGCCACGACCGGCCGGGCCACTTCCTCGGCAAATGCGAGGGTCAGCGTGATTTCCTCAGCAATGGCGGCCTTCTCCTGCCCAACCCTGATCTGGCCCTCGAAAGTAGCCAAGGGCGACTTGAGTCGCTTCGGCTTGATCGAGAGGGTGAGCACATCACCCGGCTTGCAAACCCGGTGGCAGCGAACCCCCTCGCAGGAGGTGAAGAAAATGGTGCGGTGATCGACGACCTTCCCCGCCTCGCCCACCTGGCCTTCGAGCAGGAAGAGGACGGCCAACTGGCCGAGTGCTTCCAGCATGATGGAGGCCGGCAGCACAGGATTATCCTTGAAATGCCCCTGCAGGAAAAACTCCTGGCCGCTAATCTTGTATTTGGCGTTGGCGCCGTGCGCGTTGACCGAGGCCTCGCTGAGAAACAGGAACGGAGGCTGGATCGGCATCACAGACAGTATCTGCTCGATCGGAATAAACTTGGTCGGCCTCGGGAGCGGCAGGCCGCTGACCTTGCACTCGATGAAGGTCTTTACATCGCCCACCGTGCGCAGGTGGCGAAGCTCCTCGTTGTTGATGGTCATCTGCAGCACATCCTCCACGAGGATGACGATTTCCATCATGGTCAGGGAGTCGATGCCGAGATCCTCAATGATGCGCAGATCGTCATCCGCATCCTTCAGCTTCGCCCGGAGATCCGGCTCCACGTAGCGCTCGATAATTCCCAGCACAATGGCTGGCAGATGCTCGATGTTGCCCGTTTTCCGAAATTGCGCAGCCGCCTCGTAAGTCGCTGCCGAACAGCGCTTAATCGCCTCACGGAGATTTGCGTCGTCCTCGGGTGTGAACGGCTTGAGTGGGATGCCCGAAGAATTATTTACTGCCTGTGCCATTGGAGGAGCAGGTAAGTTAAAGCCCCGAGTTATGTAAACCCAAAAAATCCCGGCACTTTGGCCGTAAATGGGAACAAAATTACGGGGAAATTTAGTCTGTTGACTTGCTCTAGCTTGCGCGGCCACATGCCCGCTCCTCTGACTGAACAGGCAGAGATCCCGGAACATGCGGCTATCATTCATTACCCGGTAGATGCAGGCTCCCCTTTCACCTCCCGCTACCGGCCAGCCGAACCGACACTTGGTGCTGGTGACCCATGAGTTTCCACCGCATCGCGGCGGCATAGCGGTCTATGCCGCCGAAATGGCCCGCTCCGCGCAGCAACTCGGCTACGAAGTGGAGGTCTGGGCCCCCGCCCTTCCCGCCGGGCAAACTGATGCCTCTTGGCCCTTTCGTGTCCGCCGCTTGCCCCTGACGGGCAACCACAGTCTGCGCAGCCAGTGGCGGATGGCGCGCGAACTCCTGGCCAACCGAGACCGGCTGTGCGCCGCCACGCTCTACATCCCTGAGCCCGGGCCCTTCCTGGCCATGCTGTTGCTGCAATATTTCGGTCTACTTCGACCCGCCCGGCTGATGCTGACATTCCATGGCTCGGAAATCCAGCGCCTCGCCTCGCGCTGGCCGCTAAGCTGGAGCACCGCCCACCTCCTCCGGAAAGCCGCCCGCCTCAGCGTCGTCAGCACCTATGCCGGCAAACTGCTCCAAAAACATTTTCCCGTGGTGGCCGACAAAATCGTCATCACTCCCGGTGCCCTGCGCACCGACCTGGCCACCAGCACCCTCCCGCGCGCCATGCCGCGCGCAGCTCGGACCATCATCCTCACCGTGGCCCGGCTCAACCCGCGCAAGGGTCAGCTTGAAATCATCGCAGCGCTCCAACGCCTGCCCGCCAACCAGCGCGCCGGAGTCGAATACTGGCTCGTCGGCGCGCACAGCAAGGAGAACTATGACCTGGCACTGGATCAGGCGGCCGCCGGGGCGGATTTCCCCGTCAAATTTCTCGGCGACATCCCCGACCACGAACTCGGCCAAATCTACGCGCAAGCCGATGTCTTCGCCATGACCAGCATGCCGCACCGGCACAGCGTCGAAGGCTTCGGCCTGGTCTATCTCGAGGCTGGCGCCCACGGCCTGCCTGTGGTCGCCCACGCGATCGGTGGCGTGCCCGAGGCGGTGATTGACGGCCAGACCGGCCTACTGGTCGCACCGGGGGATGGCACCGCCCTCACCGCCACCTTCGCCCGCCTGCTCGCGGATCCAGCCTTGCGACGCCGCCTTGGTGACGCCGGCCGCGCCCGCGCCCGCGCGCACACCTGGCACGATTCCGCGCTATCCTTGTTTGGACAACCGCCCGCTTCGCCCGCAAACTGACCCGATGCTCGAATCGCGCACCGCTATCACCGTCCGCTACGCCGAAACCGACATGATGGGCATCGTCTATCACGGCAGCTACCTGCCGTGGTTCGAGGTCGGCCGCACCACGTTGCTCAAGGAATGCGGCCTGCCTTACCGTGAGCTCGAGGCCCAGGGTTACCGTCTGCCCGTCATCGAGCTGGGCACGAAATTCTTCAAGCCCGCCCTCTACGACGACGTTGTAACCGTGATCACCCGGCTCAAGGAAAGGCCGATGCTGCGCATCCACCTCGAATACGAGGTGCGCCGCGGCGAGGAGCTGCTCGTCACGGGCTTCACGACGCACGCCTTCATCAACCCGCAGGGCGAGCCCGTCCGACCGCCCCCGGATTTCGCGACGAAGATGAAAGCGGCGTTCAGCGCCAAGGCGTGACCTTTGGTCGATAGCGGCACTCGCTGAGCGCCGGACGGCGGTCATAGACCGCCACCACAGGAGTATTCCGCCAGCACCAGCTCGTCGGTTTCGTTGGCCCGGGCATCTCGCAACAGGTCCGCCGACCCGCTTCCCGCGATCCGCTGCACCGCCCACACCGCGTGCGCCCGGACGATCGCCGCGTCATGCGCCGCGAGCGCGGTCAAGGCCGGCAGCAAGCTGGGATCCCCGGCATTGCCCGCGACCACGCAGGCGTTGCGCAACAGGCCGGTCAGCTTGAGCCGCTTGATCGGGGTGCGCCGGAAGACCTCCGCAAACCGCGCCGGAGTCAGGGCGAGCAGTTCCGGCAGCGACTGCTCCGCGAGGTCATGCCGCGCCACCAGCAGCAATTGCCGCCCCGCCTGGGCGAACCGGTTCCACGGACAGACCTCCAGACAGATGTCGCAGCCAAAGATCCGGGTGCCGATGCCGGCCCGCAGCTCGCGCGGGATGATGCCCTTGTTCTCGATGGTCTGGTAGGAGATACAACGGCGCGCATCCACCACGCCCGGCGCGGGGAAGGCCCCGGTCGGACAGGCGTCGAGGCAACGCGTGCATTTGCCGCATAGCAGCCCGGTGGGCTCGCCCGCCGCCGGGAGCGAGGTTTTGCGCAGCGGCTCGTCCGGGACGATCTCCAACCGGGTGAGAATGGTGGCGAGCAGGAGCCAGTTGCCATGCTGCTTGGAAATCAGCATCGCGTTCTTGCCGCGAAATCCCAGCCCGCTGCGGGCCGCCCAGCCGCGCTCCATGACCGGGCCGGTGTCCGCGTAGAAACGGTAATCTGTCGGCAACACCCCTCCCACCTCCTCCAAAATACGGCCCACCGCCTCAAGGCCGGGCTTCATGGTGTCGTGATAGTCCTCGTGCTGGGCATAGCGCGCCCAGACGGGCCGCACTTTTGTGGGAGCGAGCTTGCTCGCGACTTCCGCACTAGGTCGCGACCAAGGTCGCTCCCACCCGTCACTCCAATAATTCACCCCGAGCAAGATCACCGACCGCACCCCGGGCAGCACAAGGTCGGCGTGCGCCCGTTTCTCCGCCGTGCGCTCCATCCACGCCATGTCACCGTGTCTCCCGGCCGCCAGCCAGTCGCGCAACCCGTCACCGATTCGCCCGTCCACCGCCGCGAAGCGCACCTCGTCGAAACCGAGCAATCGCAATTTCTCCCGCAGCGCCTCTCGTGGCGCCCCTTCGATTCGCGGCCTGGTCCGTTCGGTCATTTATTGAATTGCGCCGCCTCAAGCCGGTAGACCCGCAGCACATGCCCGGCGATTTCCCGCAAGGGCCGGCTGTCGGTCAGCACCATCGTGCCGGTCCGGCGGTAGATTTCCTCCCGCTGGGCGTAAAGCTCGCGCAAGCGCTGCTCGCGATTGTCCACCTGCAACAGCGGCCGGTGACTGGTGTGCATCGTGCGTTTCAGGATGGTCTCGATCGGCGCGTGCAGGCAGACGACCACCCCCCGGCTCCGCAACAGCTCCAGCATCCCCGGCGGCACGACCAGCCCGCCGCCGCAGGCGACGATGCAGCGGCTCGTCGGGTGATCCTTCTCAATGAACCCGCGCTCCAGCGTGCGGAAATGCGCCTCGCCCTCCTCGGCGAAGATCCTCGACACCGGTTTGCCCTGGGCATGCTCGATCTCCCGATCGCTGTCGCGGAACTGGAAGCCAAGCTGCCGGGCGACCTGCCTGCCCACGGTGCTTTTGCCCGTGCCCATGAAACCCACAAGGTAGAGATTGGCAGTCGGCGGTGACATGGATTGGGATCGAGCGAACACCGCGCCGTGGTGTGGCGCAAGTGCAGGTTGCGTGCGTGCGTGGTGTCGGCAAAAAAAAGCGCCTCCCGACGGGAGGCGCTCGAAAGGCGAGGGTCGCGGATTTATTTGCCGGCCGGGGAGGCAGTGGCTTTCGGCGCATCCTTGGCCTCCAGCACCTCCACCTCGAAAATCAACGCTGCGCCGGGCGGTATGCCTTGGTTGCCCGAATCGCCATAGGCCAGCGACGGCGGGATATAGAACTTGGCTTTGCCGCCGACGCCGATCTTTTGCAACCCCTCGACCATGCCGGGGATGGTGCCTTGGGGATTCTCCTGGGTCGCCGCGCTCATGGGCAACTCGATGGGCTGGCCGCGCTCAACAGAGCTGTCGAACACCTGGCCGCTGACCAGTGTCCCGGTGTAGTGGATCTTCACCACTTGGTTGAGCTTGGGGGCCGGACCCGTGGCCGGCTTCAGCACCTCGTAGCGAAGGCCACTGGGGAGCTCGATGATGTTCTTGTTCTCCTTCAACTTGGTGAAGAACGCGGCATTGTCGGTCAGGCTCTTCATCCGCAGCTTGGTCATGAAGCCTTCCTGCTTCAGCTCCATAAAGGTCTGGAGCTGACCTTGGATCTGTTGCGGATCATAGGACAGATCCTTGCCATTCAGGGCAAGGCCGATGCCGCGAAGCATCGCCTCCTTGTGCGCCGGCGTGAACTCCATGGCCTCCAATTGAGCACCAATCCGGGTCTGCAACACGAAGATGTAGCCATAGGCCTCCATCAACTGCGCCTCGGTGAACTTGACCGCCGGGGCAGTCGGCGCGGCAGGGGCCGCCGCCGGCGGAGTCGCCGCCGGGGCCTTGGCGGGCGCACTGGCCGGGGTGGAGACTCCGGGGACGTTAAACTTGACCGCATCCTCGGCGGAAGCGGCGGTGAACAGGCTCAGACTGACGAGGGCGCCAGTGAGGCGGGAGGTGAGTTTCATTTCGATGGAGGTGGCCCGGTTGGGAAACGGCCCGGGTGATTTTGTGCCGTAAAAGCG
>DAORVZ010000064.1:0-7598 GCA_035434005.1 Lacunisphaera sp. | reverse complement strand
AACGGGAAGATCATGTCCGTCGGCGTCCACCCGTGCCACGGCGCGTGCGCCAGCGGCGGGTAGAGATCGCTCCACGAGCCGGGATTGTTCACCAGCAACATGCCGGCAATCGTCGCGCCGCGAAAGGCATCGAGGGAGAGGAAGCGGCCGGGCTGCGGTGCGGGATTCATTTTGTCACCTTCAAGCGCACCCCGAGGTGGTTGCCGACGGGCCGCCACACGCCGCCTTTGACGTGGTTGGCCAGCAGCTTCCCGTCGGGGGCTCGGTAATAGAAGGTCGAGGAACCGCCGCCATCGAGGTTGACCGCCGCAGTCGCCCCCAGCCCGATCATGAGGTCGGCCAATTCCGGCAGAGTAACCCCGATGCTGTGCCCCGGCTGCCGCCCGTCTATCACCAGCAGAATCAACGTCCGGCCGTCCGCGGACACGCCCGCCGCCGTGCGCGGATGACGCACCCGGGGTTGCACCAGCGAGGTGGCTCCCGTGTTGCGACCATCCGTAACGAGGAGGTCGCCCGGCCCTAGGCCCGCCACGGCGCCAGTGACTCCGGTCAGATCCTTATCCGTCACCGGGGCGACGCGCGCATGGCCGTCGGCGTAAAACACCACCGCCGGATCACCCCGCCCTCCCGTGACGCGCGGCGGCGACACCACGACCCCGTCGCGCACGCTCAAGCCGCGCAAATCCACCGGGCGGCCCGCGAACCAGCCCGGGTCCTTCTCACCCGGGGCGGGCGGCACGACGACGCCGAAGAAATTCGCGTTGATCGCCAAAGTGGTGTGCTCGGCCTCGGCCCACTTCGGCACCGTGATCAGGCGGGCCTCCGCACCGGCCGGATTGGACGCGGCGGCCGCGAGCGGCGCGGTGGTGACAATCTCCACCGCTGGGTCGGTGAGGCGCACCCTCGCCCAAAGGCCCCGCACCGGGCCGTCCGGCGTGGTGCGTTCGATGGCGCCGGTCTCGATCGGTGGCGGCAGACGCGTGGCGCAGCCGGTGAGGAGGAGAGTGATTGCGCTGAGACACACCCCGACGCTGCGCGCCACCCCTCTCAAGAGGGGATTTACGTTGGCGAATATCCCCTCTTGAAAGGGGTGCCCGTAGGCCGGGGTGTGTTGGGTCGCCCGCACTGGCTCACTTTCCGCCCGGATAACCCGCGATCAGCACCGCGAGTTCATCGAGCGGGTCGCCGGCCTTGGCGCCGGCCGGCACGGGATAACGGTTCAGCATCAGGCTGAACACGAGTTTCTCACCGGCAGCCGTGGTCACATAGCCCGAGAGTGAACTGGCGTAGCGCAGCGTGCCGGTCTTGGCGAGGAGCTTGCCCTCGGCGGCCGTGCCTTTCATGCGCTTCCGCAGCGAGCCGTCCACCCCGGCGACCGGCAGCGACGCCACAAACGCGTCGCGCTCCTTGTGCGTGGCCATGAACTGCAGCAGGCGCGCGATGTCCGCGGCCGTCGTGAGGTTGTTGCGGGACAGGCCCGAGCCTTCCTCGAAAATCGTGCCGCCGGGCGCGATGCCGGCCGAGCGGAGAAACCTGCCCAATGCCGCCACCGCCAGCTCCTCGGACTGCCGCCATTCCGGAATGTTGTCAGATTCGCGGCGTTCCAGTTCGCCGAGATGTCCGAAGATCAGGTCAGTCTTCAGGTTCTGCGACGGCTTGTTGATGGTCGTTACGATGTCGCGCAGCGGGGCGGACTTGATCTCGCCGATCCTCACCGCGCCGGTGCGCGGGGCCTCGGGCCAGCGGACGCCGATCGCCCTGCCCTCGACCGTGATGCCGGCGCGCTTGAGCGCTTCGTGCAACGCCCGGGCAAACCACTCGGCCGGCCGCTCCATGGTGGCCTCGTTCTCCTCCACCTTGCCGTCCAACGGCAGCTCGCCCTGCAACAGCACGCGGTTCTCGCCGGGGAGGCGGAGAACCTGGAGCCGGCGCGGGCTGCCGGCGGGGGTCGTGACGGTGCGGTTGTCGATCATCAGTCCGCTCAGCGGCTGCTTGAACTCCGCGACGCAGGGCTGGCCGACGACCTTCGCGGGCGTGATGTGCAGGTCGACATAGTTTTCCTCGAGCGAGATCGCCGAAATCTCCGCGCCGTAATAATCCTGCAGGTCGCCCACCGCCCAGCCGGCGCCCTGCGGCGGCTGGCGCAGCCAGGTGGCGTCGGCCACGAGGTCGCCGGTGATGCGCTTCACGCCAGCCTGCCGCAGCACGGCGATGAACGGCTCGAACGCAGTCCAGAAATCCTTCTTCTCATACCGCGGGTTCCAGCCCGGGTCGCCGCGGCCGCTGATGATCAGGTCGCCCTTGATGGTGCCGGCCGCGTCCACCGGGGCCGTGGCGAGCAGCGGGGTCACGATGCGGTAGTCGCCGCCGAGCCGGTCGAGGGCAAGCGCCGTGGCGTAGAGCTTGCTGTTCGAGGCCGGGCTGAGGCGCAGGTCGGGCTGGTATTCGAAGAGGGTGCGACCGGTGTCGAGGGACATGACCTTCGCCCCCCACATCGCGCCCGCGTATTTGGGCTGGGCCATCACGGCGGCGAGCATGGCCTGCCACGGGTCCGCGGCGCTGGTGGCCGGCGCGTTTGCCCAGCGGATCGCCTTCCCGGGCTTGGCCCCGGTATGCGCGCCATCCGTGATGACAGCCACGCCGTTCACGAACACGTGCGGCACGCCCACGGCGTAGTGGTGCGGGTCGCGGTAGGTCGAGGGGTCGGCGACTTTGTCCGGGTCGAACACCACGAGGTCAGCCCAGTAACCCTCGCACAGCTCCCCGCGTCCGTCGAAGCGAAAGGTCGCGGCAGGCAGGCTCGTCATCTTGCGAATCGCGTCCTCGAGGCGCAGCACCCCCAACTCGCGCACATAATGGGCCAGCACCCGGGCGTTGTTGCCATAGCCGCGGGGGTGCGGCATGTCCCTGCCGAATTCGCGGAGGCCGCTGTCGCTCGCGATCATCGTGTTGGGGTGGCGCATGAACGTCTTCAAGTCCCCGTCGTTCATGCCGTGGAAGACGCCCTGCGCGCCGCCGTTGAGCTCGAAGTCGAGGATCACCTCGATCTGGGCGTCGAGCGAACTGCTGCCATACTTCTTCTCAGCCGCCTCGAGGATGTTCAGGCCGTTGAGCGAGGTGTCATGGCGGAACGAGGCGACCACCGCGTAGGCATAGTCCTGCCGGCCGCGGGTCAGGATATTCCGCTTCATCCGGGCCATGAGGTCGGCCTTCTTCACCGGGTCGGCGAGCATCGCGCGGAACTTCTCGCGGCCGCCGTCGAAGGCGTCGTCGGGAATCAGCTGCCGCATGGTGGTGCTCGACGCGGTGTAGGCATACTGGTCCTGCGTGATGTCGAGCCCGCTGGCGCGCGCGGCATCGATGTAGGCGAGAATTTCCTCCGCCCGGCCCCAGGAATTTTCGCCGGAAAGCTTGAGATGGGAAACCTCGGCGCGCAGCCCGGCCTCGCGCGCGATGCGGAACACCTCATCCAGGGCGTCCTTGATCCGGGTGTTCTCATACCGCATGTGGCTGGCGTAAATGCCGCCGTAGGGGGTCACGGCCTGCGCGAGGGCGACAATTTCATCGGTCTTGGCAAACACGCCCGGCAGGTAGATCAGGCCGGTGGACAGGCCCACGGCACCGTCGCGCATCGCCTGGTCGACCAACGCCTTCATCTTCGTCATTTCCTCGGCGGTCGGCACGCGGTCGAAGCTGCCGCCCATCGCCGCCGTGCGCACGGTGTTGTGGCCGATGAGGGTCGTCGCGTTGACCGACACGCCGTTCCTTTCGATGTCGCGGTAAAACTTGCCCACATCCAGCGCGGAACCGCCGCAGTTGCCGACGACAACGCTGGTGACGCCCATGCGCAGGAAATTCTCCGCCCGCGGCTGCTCGGGCAGCTCGTCCGCGTGCGTGTGGACGTCAATGAAACCCGGCGCGACGACTAGCCCGGTGGCGTCAATCTCCCGCTTCCCCGTGCCCTCGACCCGCCCGATCCGGGCGATGTGTCCGTCCTTCACGGCCACGTCGGCGTGGAAGGCGGGGTTGCCAGTGCCGTCGACCACGCGCCCATGGCGGATGACGACGTCGTATTCCTGCGCAAATGAGAACGTGGTCAGGGCCAAGAGGCCCGCCAGACAGGGGAATAGTCTCATACCGCGATTCTTCACCGAGGGAGCGGGCTGTGTCCAGCCATCTGGCGCGTCCCAAAAATCCCGTTCCGCTGACAAATTCCAGCTTTCCGCTTTCAAGTTTCCGCCTGCTGTATTTGCTGCCCGTCGGATGAACGGCTACCTCAACCCCGGCGACTGGCTCGTGATTGTCGCCTACCTCGGCGGCATCATCGGGCTCGGCGTCTGGTTCGGGCGCGACCAGCGCAACACGCGCGACTATTTCCTCGGCAGCCGCAACATCCCCTGGTGGGGCATCGGCCTCTCGATCGTCGCTGCTGAAACGAGCGCCCTGACCGTCATCGGCGTGCCCGCCATCGCCTACGGTTCAAACCTGATGTTCATCCAGATGATCGTGGGCTACGTCATCGCCCGCGTGCTCCTCGCGATCTTCATGGTGCCGCACTACCTGAAGGGTGAAATCTACTCGCCTTACCAGCTGCTGGAACAGCACCTCGGCCGCGGGCCGCGCCGCCTCGCGGGAGCGTTCTTCCTGTTTTTGGAAACCCTCGCCGCCGGCGTTCGCGTTTACGTCGCCTGCATTCCCATCCGCCTGATGCTGGGCGAAGGCGTCTGCAGTCTCGGCGGGTTGGTCGACCCCATCCTCGGCGCCATCCTGATCTTCGTCCTCCTCTCGCTGGTCTACACCTACATCGGCGGCGTGAAGGCCGTGATCTGGACCGATGCCGTGCAATTCGGCCTGTTCCTCGGTGGCGGGCTGTTCGCCCTCTTCTACATCCCCACACTCGTGGACGGCGGCTGGAGCGCGGCCATGGCGCAAGCCGCCGAGGCCGGCAAACTCGCGTGGCTCAACACCAGCTTCACTTTCTCCGCGCCCTTCAACATCTGGATGGGCGTCCTCGGCGGCACCGTGCTGGTGCTGTCCACGCACGGGGCCGAGCAACTGATCGTGCAGCGCGTTCTCGCCTGCGGCACCGTGGCCGACGGCCGGAAGGCGCTCATCCTGAGCGGCGTCCTCATCTTCCCGCTCTTCCTGATGTTCCTCCTCGTCGGCGCGATGCTGTGGGTCTTCTACCAGGGCCACCCGTTCCAGATCCCGCTCCCCGAGGCGCGGCCGGGCATCAAGTCCAACGACTTCATCTTCCCGATCTTCATGCTGACGGAGGTGCCGCACCTCCTGAAGGGTTTCCTCATCGTCGCAATCCTCGCCGCTGCGATGTCGTCCATCAGCTCCGCCATCACCTCGCTAGCGTCGGTCTCGACGATGGACTTCATCAAGCCGCTCGTGAGGGATCGCAGCGAGGAATACTACCTGCGCTTCAGCAAATACTCGACCGTCGCCTGGGCCGGCGCGCTGGTCTTCACAGCGTGGCTCACCCGCGAGGTCACCTTCGTGCTCAACGCCGCGTTCTCCCTGCGCGGGCTCACGGCCGGCGCGTTGCTCGGCTCGCTCATCATCGCGCTCTTCTGGCGCCGCCTCGGGGCCCGCGCCGCCATGGCCGGGATGATCGCCTCGCTCGTGGTGATGAACCTCATCTACTGGCCGCCCAACATCGCGGCACTGCGCGAGCCGTGGCTGAAGGTCTTCGGCGCCGAGGTCTTCTGGCCCTGGTTCACGCTGATCGGGACGCTCGTCACGCTCGGTGTGGCGTGGTTCGTGAAGGCCGTTTGGCCGGAGAAAAACCAGTAGCGGCTCACTTCGGCACGGTGCCGTGCCCCGCTTTGATGTGCGCGACTGAGATCGTGCCGCCATCGAGCGCGAACCCGCCGTCAAACGGGTTGGTCGCCATGAAGAGCGGTGTGTCGAGGTCGGCAAACGTGAACCCGCCCTGTCCCGCGGCGAAACACGCCGACGTGGTCATCGCGAGCAGCGACTCGACGTTGCCGCCGATCATGAGGCCGAGGCCCGTGCGCTTGGCGACGGCCGCGATATCCATGGCGACCGAAAGACCGGCCTTCATCAGCTTGATGTTCAGGAACTGGGCCGCCTTGGCGTCGGCGATCTTCTGGGCATCGGCGCCCGAACACACGGCCTCGTCGGCCGCCACCGGCCAGCCACTTTCCTCGCCCAAGGCCTTCATGCCGGCCAGGTCGTCCTTCGGCAGCCACTGTTCCAGCAAGGCCGGCGTGATGCCCAGCTGGCGCAGACCCTGAACCAGCGCGGTCGCGTCGGTCCGGGAGACACCCGCGTTGCCGTCGAGGATCAGCGGCGAGTCCGGCGCCACGCCGTGGATGGCCGCCAACCGCGCGAGGTCGTAGGCCGGGCCCTTGGGGCCGCCGACCTTGACCTTGATCATGCGGATGCGCCGGTCGCGGATCGCCCGCGCATCGATCGCGGCCTGCTCCGGCGAGCCGGTGGTCACGGTCATGTCGGTCTCGAGCGTCGTGCCCGCGCCGCCAAAGTATTTCCACATCGGCACGCCGTCGCGCCGGTTCACGGCATCGAGCAACGCCATCTCAAAGGCACACTGCGCCGAGCCGCAGGCCGCCCCGCCCCGGGTCCGGAATTCCGTGGCCAGCGCGCGCCAGTCGTCCGCTGGCTTGCCGACCAGCCATGCCTGCGCCGCCGCGAGCACCGTCATGGCTTGAGCCTGCGTCTCGCCATTGTAGGGCGGCAGCGGCGCCGCCTCGCCGTAGCCGACGAAACCGCCGTTGAGTTCGAGGGTGACGAGCACGTTGTTCGCCATGGCCTGCGCCCCGCCGGAGATCCCGAACGGCGTGTGCAGGGCGATGTCGAGCGGCGTGAAATCAAACCGGCGAATGGAGGAAGATGCGGTCACGATGAGGAGGGAGTTGACGCTCAGGGTTGAGGACCGCCGGCTAGGTGAAAAGGCGAAATCCCCGGCAGGATCGATTCAAGACAGGCTGCTGGTAACGTAGCTCGGCCTTGGACTTCCCTGCTTCCTTGCAGCCAATTCCATATCGCCCGCGCCGTTGCGCCAAGCCGAAGCCCTGTCCGCGCAAGGCCTACCTGAGCCGCTCGTCGAGGGTTTCCAGGAGCAACCGGCGAGCGCCCCGGTAAGCCGTGACGTCCTTGCGGTAGTCGTCGAAGCCTTGGAGAACCAGAGCGGTGACCGCCTGGGCGCGGGCGAGATCATGCTGTTTGAGCTGCGAGAGGAGTTCAAAGTCCTCCAAGCCGATGCGGTGCGCCCAAAGCGATGACTGAGTTCCTGCACCTCATCAACCAGACCGACCACCGGCCGCTCCGCCGCGCGGCCCGTGATGCCTGAAAAAATGGCCAGCCCGATGAGGACGAGGAGCGTGCAGTGGGATTTCATAAATAGTTTGTCGGTGCTGGGAGGGCGGGCCGCTTGCCGTCCTACCCCTCGATCAGCAGCCGGCCTGGGCCGCGGAACTGCACACGCTCCTGCCACACCATCGTGCCGGGCACGAGCTTCGCGTTGGGCAGGTGTTTCAGGAGAGTTTCCATCACGATCCGCGCTTCCATCCGCGCGAGGTTCGCGCCCAGGCAGAAGTGCAGGCCCC
>DAORVZ010000063.1:0-7767 GCA_035434005.1 Lacunisphaera sp. | reverse complement strand
GCTTCGTCGCTTCGCTCCTCGCAATGACAGTGTATTTTCATCGGGCGATTGGTATCAGTAGGCCGCCGATGGGAATCTTGACCAAATCCGCTCGAAATTCTCGCCCAGCTTCTGTGGGAGCGAGCTTGCTCGCGACTCATCACGCGCGCCGCCGCGAGCCAGCTCGCTCCCACAGAACCCAAGCAAACCTGGGCACGTGTCGGAGTATCACCAGGGGGTTGAATTGACGGCCTTTTTACCGCTGCGGCGTTTACAAGTTTTTTCCTTCCGGCAATTTGAAGGCAACTTGCCTCGAGCCAATACGATGAAATCGAGATATCATTTGCCGACCGGGCCTTTCCGCGGCCCCGCGTAACGGTATTCTCTCCCCGCTGCGTCTTATTGGACAGCCCAGCCCATGAAGCATTCCGCCATCTCCCCCGGTAACTTGCGGCAGTTCGTTTTCATGCTGGCCCTGATTTTCGCCGCCGGCTTCGTCGCCCGGCTGACGGGCGGGCTGCTGGGTTTGGCCTATCCCCTGGGTCTGCTGGCGGTGCTGGATGCGTTCAGTGTGAGCCTGCTTGTGGCCCCGCTCCTGTGGTGGTGCCTGCGCCGGCAGGAGCAAAGGCGCAATCAGGCGGAGGTGGAGTTGCGGCACAGCGAGCTGAAGTTCCGGCGCTTGTTCGAAGGCTCGGCCGACGCGATGCTGCTCCTGGACCCCGACTCGGGCCGGTTCATCGATTGCAACCAGGCGGCCGCCGAGATGCTGGACTACTCCAGCCGCGAGGAGGTGCTGCGCCACCGCCCCGCCGAACTCTCCCCGCCGCAGCAAGCGGACCGCGAGGCTTCCGCCACCAAGGCCACGGCCATGATCGCCCGGGCGCTGGCGGTCGGCAACCACCGCTTCGAGTGGATCCACCGCAGCGACCGCCGGCCCGAGTTTCCCGTGGAGGTGTTGCTGACGCCGATCCAACTGGAGGGCCAGCAACTGATGATGACCACCTGGCGGGATATCTCGGCCCGCAAACAGGCGGAGTCCCATCACCATCTCCTGAGCTCCGCCCTGCGCTCGGCCGCCAATGCCTTCGTCATCACCGATCGCTGGGGCACGATCGAGTGGGTCAACCCGGCGTTTACCACCCTGACCGGCTACACCTTGGCCGAGGCGTTGGGCCGCAACCCCGGCGACCTGCTCCGCTCAGGCGAGCATGATGCCGTCTTTTTCAAAAATCTCTGGGACACCATTCTTGCCGGGCAAACCTGGCAGGGGGAGACCATCAACCGGCGCAAGGACGGCACGCTCTACACCGAGTTCCAGACCATCACGCCGGTGCGCGCCGAGCAGGACGGGATCAGCCACTTCGTCGCGATCAAGGAGGATGTCACTGCCCGCAAGCAGACCGAGGCGCGTCTCCGTGAACAGGCCGAAGTCATCGACAAATCGCCTGTCGCCATCATTATCACCGACCTGGCCCACCGGGTTACCTACTGCAACGAGGGTGCCTGTCGCCTCTACAGTCTCAGCGCAGCCCAGATGCTGGGTCACACTGCCGACGAGCTGTTCACCTCCGAGACAATGCGCGCCCTCGGACCGGCGCGGGAAACGGCACTCACCGCCGGAGCTTGGCGCGGCGAGGTGCCGATCGCGGTCCGGGACGGCCGCCGACTCACCGTGGAGTTCATCATGAGCCTGATTCGGGGCGGGGAACACCAGCCGCCGCGCCGTCTGAGTATCGCCATCGACATCACCGAGAAGGCCCGGCTGGAGGAGCAACTGCACCGCGTCCAACGGCTGGACACGCTCGGCATGCTGGCTGCGGGCATCGCGCATGACCTCAACAACATCCTGTCACCAGTGCTGATGGCCGGCCCCCTCCTTCGCAATCGCGCCACCCACCCTTCCGATCTGCGCGTGCTGGATCTGGTGGAAAAAAGCGCGGAGCGCGGCAGCGCCCTGGTGCGGCAGATCCTCGCCTTTACGCGCGGGGCCAACGCCGAGCGGATCCTACTGCAGGCCCGGCACGTGCTGCTCGATGTCCACCAGATGGTCGCGGACACTTTTCCCAAATCCATTCTGGTCGAGAGCGTGATCCCGGGCGACCTCTGGCCCGTGGTTTCCAACGCCACCCAGCTGCACCAAGTCGTGCTCAACCTCTGCGTCAATGCCCGCGACGCCATGCCTGGCGGCGGCACCCTGACCTTGCGCGCCGGCAATGAAACCCTGCCCGAGGCACCCAATGGCCTGCCTTCAGGCAGTTACCTCATCATCGAGGTCGCCGACACCGGCACCGGCATAAGCCCGGAGGTGATGGCGCATATTTGGGATCCTTTCTTCACAACCAAAGCTGCGGGACATGGCACCGGCCTGGGCTTGGCCACGGTGCGCGGCATTCTGGCCCAACACGGAGGCACCATAACTTTGACCACAACGCTTGGAGTTGGATCGGTTTTCCGGGTCTTTCTCCCGGCGACCACCTCTGCCCCCGCCACGACCATCGCCGCTGAGACAACCGAAACCGAAGGTGACTCCCTCCGCAACGAACTGGTGCTGATCGTCGACGATGACACGGAAGTGCGCAAACTCATGGCGCTTTCCCTCACGCAGTGGGGCTACCGCGTCCTCCAAGCCAAGGATGGCACGGAGGCCACCGCCAGCTATCTCGCTCACTCCGCAGATATCTCCCTCATCATTTTTGATCTGGATCTGCCCGGTCAGGATGGAATCACGCTGGCCCGCCAATTGCAGGCCCTGCGCCCCGATCTGCGGGTGCTCTTCGTCACCGGAGTCGACAGCATGAGGAATTTTCTCCTGCCCCCGTTGCCCGCCGGCGCGCCCCTCTTGAAGAAGCCCTTTGCCCGCCAGGCGCTGCGGGCGGAAACCGAGCGCGCCCTCTCGACGCCGCCCTTTGCCCTCTGACCTTGCCGGCTGGGCGGCCACGGCTATTGTTCGCCTGTGGATTTCCTGCTCATCGACGATCATCCGATCATCCGGGAATCACTGCGCCTGACCCTCGGCGCTCTGTTTCCCCGGGCGGGACTCAGCGAGGCTGCCTCAGCGCATGAAGCGATTCGCGTGCTCCCCAGCCGACCCTGGACGATCATCCTGCTCGATCTCGACCTGCCCGATCGGAGCGGGCTCGACCTCTTGCGGGATGTGCAATCACTCGCGCCGGCTGCGCCGGTGCTGGTGTTCTCCGGCCGCAGCGAGGCTGAGTTTGGCCGGCGCGTGCTCGCGGCCGGCGCACAGGGCTTTCTCTCCAAGCTTTCCTCCCCGGGGGAAATTGCCGCCGCCGTCCGCCGGGTTCTTTCCGGCCACAAGCACATCAGTCCTGATCTCGCGGAAAGCATGCTCGGGCACCCGGCACCAGCGAGCGGGGCATCGCCGCACGCCGCCCTCTCCGCCCGGGAGCTGGAGGTGCTCCGGCTGTATGCCACCGGCGTTGCCCCCGCCGACATCGCGCAGCGTTTGCGGATCAGCGCCAAGACCGTGAGCACCTACCGAACCCGTTTGCTGGAAAAACTGGCGTTGGCCACGACCGCCGACCTCATCCGCTACGCGCTCCAACACCGGCTCGCCGACTGATGGTTCCCGAGCTTGTAGGCTGATTCCTACATGCGCATCCGGATTCCGCCGATACCGCCGAGGTCTGTCCGCTGCCATAGTCGCCTCATGCAATCGGCAACCACGCTCAAGGCTTAACCCCCGCCTCCACGCGGTCCCCGTTCTCCTTTCCCCCGGCAATCTCCCCCGTCACCACCACCCTATTCCCATGACCCGCATCCTTCTCATCGACGATGATGATGCCGTTCGCGAAGTCACCACCGAGGTGCTCCGTCAGGCCGGCCACACTGTGACGGCGGCGCCCAACGCCAAAACCGGCCTGGCCCATCAGCACACTGATCCGCACGACCTGATCATCACCGACATCAACATGCCGGACATGGACGGTCTGGAACTGATCATGGCCCTGCGCCACGCCACGCCACGGCCGCGCATCATCGCCATCTCGGGCGGCTACCTGTTGAGCGAATCTCTCTTTCTGCCTCTCGCCCAGCGGCTCGGGGTGCAGCGCGCCCTGGCCAAGCCGTTTCGCGCCGAAGCGTTGTTGCAGGCGGTGGACGCCGTGCTCGCCGCGCCGGCCCCGCCCACGGTGGCCGCAGCGACCTAGCACCTATCCGCCCGTCGGCCACCGCGGCCCTCGCCCGCCCGGCTTCCTGCCCGGCGGGCTTTTCATTGGGGGGATTCCCTGTTCTTCTTCCCGCATGATCGCTTCCCGCCGCCTGTTGCCGGTTCTCTGTCTTCTGTCCTCGCTGCTTTGCCTCCCGCTGCCCGCCCAGCCCGACCGAGTCAACGGCCGCGCCTTCGCCACCCGCTCCCCGGTCATCGCCCAACACGGCATGGCCGCCACCTCGCACCCGCTGGCCACGCAGGTCGCCCTCGATGTGTTGAAGGCCGGTGGCTCCGCGGTGGACGCCGCCATCGCGGCCAACGCCACGCTCGGCCTCATGGAGCCCACCGGCAACGGCATCGGCGGCGACCTCTTTGCCATCGTCTGGAGCGCGACGGACAAAAAACTTTACGGCCTCAACGCCTCCGGCCGCTCCCCGCTCGGACTCTCGCGCGAGCAGTTGATGGCCGACCTGGGCAAACTCGGCCGCGACACCATTCCGCCGCGCGGCTTCCTGCCCATCAGCGTGCCCGGCGCCGTCGACGGCTGGTTCGAGCTGCACAGCCGGTTCGGCAAACTTCCGATGAAGGACGTGCTCGCCCCCGCCATCCGCTACGCGCGTGAGGGATTCCCGGTCACCCAATACATCGCCTATCTCTGGAGCCTCGGCGTCAACAACGCCAGGGCCGACAAGTTGCCCGGCGCCTTCCTGACCACCTACGCGCCGAACGGCCGCGCCCCCGCCGAGGGCGAGATATTCCGGAACCCCGACCTCGCCAACACCCTCACCGCGCTCGCCACCGGCGGACGCGACGCCTTCTACAAGGGCACGATTGCGGACAAGATCGACGCCTTCATGCGCGCGAACGGCGGTTACCTGCGGAAGATTGACTTCGAGAAACACACCTCGACCTGGGTCGAGCCTGTCTCCGTCAACTACCGCGGCTACGACGTCTACGAGCTGCCTCCCAACGGTCAGGGCATCGCGGCGCTCCAGATGCTCAATATCCTCGAGGGCTACGACCTCAAGGCCCTCGGCTACAACTCGCCCGAGGCGCTGCACCTGATGGTCGAGGCCAAGAAACTCGCCTTCGAAGACCGCGCCAAATTCTACGCCGATCCCGACTTCAATCAAATCCCCTTGCCGGGCCTTCTCTCCAAGTCCTACGCCGCCGAGCGCCGCAAGCTCATCAACCTCGCCAAGGCCGGCCGCAGTTACGACGCCGGCAATCCCGCCGTGCAGCAGGGCGACACCATCTACCTCACCACCGCCGACGCCGCCGGCAACATGGTCTCGCTCATCCAGAGCAACTATCGCGGCATGGGCTCCGGCATCACCGTGCCCGGCCTCGGCTTCACGTTCCAGGATCGCGGCGAGATGTTCACGCTCCGCGCCGGCCACGCCAACGACTACGCGCCCGGCAAGCGCCCGTTCCACACCATCATCCCCGCCTTCATCATGAAGGACGGCGCGCCCTGGCTCTCCTTCGGCCTGATGGGCGGCGCCATGCAGCCGCAGGGCCACGTCCAGATCGTCTGCAACCTGATCGACTGGGGCATGAACTTCCAGGAAGCCGGCGACGCCGCACGGTGGCAGCACGAGGGCTCCTCCGACTACGACAACCTGAAGATGACCGATGGCGGCTACGTCGAGGTCGAGAGCGGCGTGCCCTTTGAGAGCGTGCGCGGGCTCACGCAGCGCGGCCATGTCGTGCGCATCGGCAACGGCGGCTTCGGCGGCTACCAAGCCATCGCCCGCGACGCGCAGAACGGCACCTTGATCGGCGCCAGCGAATCCCGCAAGGACGGCCACGCCGCCGGTTATTGAGAGAGTTTCCCCGGCGAGTGTTGACCGCCCGCAAATCATTCTCGTTCTCGTTCCCGTTCCTCGTTCTCATGCCTGCGTGAGCCGTCCACGCCCGAAGTCTGTCCCCACGTCGAAATCCGCCGCGCCCCTTCCGCTCTTCAACTGGCTGAAGACCCGTGGCGCCGGCGTCCTCCTGCACCCGACTTCGCTGCCCGGTGATCAGGGTTGCGGCGTGTTCGATCATCACGCGGTGCGCTTTCTCGATTTTCTGCAGACTGCCGGCATGAAATACTGGCAGGTCTGCCCGCTCGGGCCCACCGGCTACGGCGACTCGCCCTACCAGTGCTTTTCCGCCTTCGCCGGCAACCCCTACCTCGTCGACCTCGCGGCCCTCGTCCGCTTCGACCTGCTCGCCGCCTCCGATCTCGCGCCGCTCGCCGCGCTGTCCGCCGACCGCACCGACTACGGCGCGATCTACAACCTCAAGCCCCGCCTGCTCGAGTCCGCCTACGCCCGGTTCAAGGCCCAGCGTCCGGCACTGCCCTACGGCGACTTCACCGCCTTCTGCCAAAAAAACGCGGATTGGCTCGACGCCTATGCCTACTTCCGCGCCCTGAAGGACCACTTCAACGGCCTAGCCTGGTGGGAATGGCCGCTGGAAGTCCGCGATTTTGCCCGCGCGAATAAATCCCAGCTGCGCGCCCGGCTCGCCGACGCCATCGCGGCCTGCCAGTTCGGCCAGTATCTGTTCTTCAGCCAGTGGGCCCTCATCCGCGCCGCCGCCCGCGAACGCGGCATCGAGATCATCGGCGACCTCCCGATCTTTGTCGCCGGCGACTCCGCCGACGCCTGGGCGAATCCCGGCCTCTTCGAACTCGATCCCAAGACCTTCCTGCCGCTCGCCGTGGCCGGCGTGCCGCCGGACTATTTCTCCGCCGACGGCCAGCTCTGGGGCAACCCGCTCTACCGCTGGGACGCCCACCGGGCCGACGGCTATGCGTGGTGGCTGGCCCGCATGCGCGCCACCTTCGAGGTCTGCGACATCGTCCGCATCGACCATTTCCGCGGCTTCGACGCCTACTGGCGCATCCCCTACCCGGCGAAAAACGCCCGCGTCGGCAAGTGGGTGCCGGGGCCGGGCCTCGACCTGTTCCGGGCCTTTCACGCCGCGTTTCCCGACGCGCGCATCATCGCCGAGGACCTCGGCGAACTCACCGACTCCGTCGTGCGGCTCCGCGAGGACTCCGGGCTGCCCGGCATGCTGGTGCTGCAGTTCGCCTGGGGCGGCGACGCGAAGAACGGCTACCTGCCGCACAACGCGACGCCGAACTCCGCCATCTACGCCGGCACGCACGACAACGACACCACCGCCGGCTGGTATCAGGCCGCGCCCGAGCAGGAGCGCGACCACGTCCGCCGCTACCTGCGCGTGGATGGCAAGGATGTCGCGTGGGACTTCGTCCGCGCGAGCTACGCGAGCGCGTCGCGCCTCGCCGTCATCACGCTGCCGGATGTTTTATCGCTCGGCAGTGCGGCGCGTTTCAACACGCCGTCGAAGGCCGAGGGCAACTGGCAGTGGCGCTATCGCGCCGCCGCGCTGGAAAAGTTTTTCGGCGGCACGACCGATTATCTCCGCGAACTGGCCGCGCTCTACGGCCGCTGAAAATTTTCCGTGCGTCGCGCGCTGAAAAACTTTTCGCGCGGATTTTCCGGAATTTTCCGCGCCGAAATTATTTTGCACTCACGCGCATATTTTTAGTGCAACCGCGCAAAAAGTTTCCGACACTGCGTCATGGCTAAAAAGAAAAAGGC
>DAORVZ010000062.1:0-7910 GCA_035434005.1 Lacunisphaera sp. | reverse complement strand
TCCGCCACTTGCTGCAGTTCGAAGACCGAGAGCCGGACACCGCTCCAGGCCGGCCCTTGGCTGACGAGAATTCGCTTCCCGACATTATAGTCGTCCCAGGCTTCGGCCGAGGTGGAATCCGGGACGGACCGCAGCGTGTTCATGTTCCGACAATCGCCTCATCCGTTCGGTTGACAACAATTTAGGGCGATGTTGCCCGGAACTTGAAATCGCCCGGCGGAAGATTAGAGCAATACAAGCACAGGTCGAGCAAGGCGGCGGGTGACAGGGAGGGCCAATGAGAGTAGGGTAACGACAACGACGGCAATAACCCCTCATTTTAAAATCATGAAAACAGTCACGCTCAACAACGGTATCGAAATGCCGATTCTCGGCTTCGGTGTATTTCAGGTTCCCGATTTGCAGGAGTGCGAGCGGAGCGTGCGGGACGCCTTGGAGGTGGGCTACCGGCTCATCGATACGGCTGCTTCCTACGGCAACGAGGAAGCGGTCGGCAAGGCGATTCGCGGAAGTGGCATTCCCCGGGATCAGATCTTCGTCACGACCAAGCTCTGGGTCTCCGACGCTGGCTACGAACCGACGAAAACCGCCTTCGAGAACTCCCTCCGCAGGCTCCAACTGGATTACCTCGACCTCTACCTGATCCATCAGCCCTACGGTGATGTTTATGGCTCCTGGCGCGCGATGCAGGAGCTTTACGCGCAGCGCCGCGTGCGGGCCATTGGGGTCAGCAATTTCCACCCCGACCGCGTCATGGACCTGATGCTCCACCATGAAGTGAAGCCGGCGGTGAATCAAATCGAGACGCATCCGTTCCATCAGCAGGTCGAAGCCCAGCGATTCCTGCAGGAGAACCAGATCCAGATCGAATCATGGGGGCCCTTCGCCGAAGGGAAGAACAACATCTTTCAAAATGCGGTCCTTCGCTCGGTCGCCGCGAAATACAACAAGTCGGCCGCCCAGGTCATTGTGCGCTGGCTCACCCAACGGGGGGTTGTCGCGATTCCAAAGTCGGTGCGCAAGGAGCGGATGGCGGAGAATCTCTCGGTCTTTGACTTCGAGCTGGGTGCCGAGGACCTGACGGCCATCGCGTCGTTGGACTCAGGCCAGAGCGCGTTTTTCGACCATCGCGATCCCGAGTCGGTGAAACGGATCAGCACCGCCATCCGCCGCACATAACGGGCAGCCAATCGGAACCTTTGCGCAAAACCCGAACAGCCAAAGCAAGGCGCCGCGCGACACAACCGGCGAGATAGACTAGACTCAACTTGTCATGAAACCACGCCCCCTACTCAAAACCCTCGGATTGATTGCCGCAATCGCTGCAAGTTCGGTCTGGTCAGCCGCTGCGAACGCCGATACGCCCGCACCCCTCGTCATTCAGAAACAGGGAAGCTTCGCAGTGGGCGGCAGCGTCGTCACCGCTCCAGGCACCTTCGATCCCATCAAGCACGGGGCGTTCAATCCCAGCGCCCAGGAGTCCGCCGGCCAGACGCTGCGCGGAGACCACGCTTACGTGTCTTACCAGATTCCCGTCGGAACGCGTTCTCTCCCCCTCGTGATGTGGCACGGCTACGGCCAGTCGGCCAAAACCTGGGAGACAACCCCCGACGGCCGCGAAGGCTTTCAGACTCTTTTCCTTCGGCGCAACTACTCCGTGTATCTCGTCGATCAGCCACGCCGCGGCCGGGCCGCCCGTAGCACGCAGGCGGCAAACATTCCGCCGGCACCCGACGAGCAACTTTGGTTCGGCATCTTCCGTCTGGGTGCGTGGCCGGACTTTTATCCGGGTGTCCAGTTTCCGCGCGATGCCGCCTCGCTCGACCAGTTCTTCCGGCAGATGGTGCCGAACCTCGGCCCCATCGACCTGGAGGTGAATGCCTCGGCCATGTCAGCTTTGTTCGACCGGATCGGCCTAGGCATTTTGGTCACGCACTCGCACAGCGGAGGCATGGGCTGGCGGACCGCGATCAAGAACCGCAATGTGCGGGCCATCGTCTCGTTTGAGCCGGGCAGCAATTTCGCCTTCCCCGAGGGAGAGGTGCCGGCGCCAATCAATTACACCGGCGGCTCAATCCGCGGCGTGCCGGTGCCTTTGGCGGAATTCGAGACGCTGACACGCATCCCGATCCTCATCTACTACGGAGACTTCATTCCCGATGCTCCGAGCACGAACCCCGGCCAAGACCAGTGGCGCGCCAACCTCGCCTTTGCCCGCCTATGGCGCGACTCCGTCAACCGCCACGGCGGCGATGTGACGCTCATCCACCTGCCGGAAATCGGCATGAGGGGAAACACGCATTTCCCGATGTCTGATCTCAACAACGTCGAGGTGGCGGATCACATGTCGGCATTTCTCGCAGCCAAAGGACTCTCCAAATGAAAAATGTAAGATCAAGCGCCGCCGTTTTGACTGTCGCATTCACGATGACCGCGGCCGGGATCGATGCGGCTGACTACCGCAAGAATCCCTTCACGCTCACTTACGGGGGTGCGATCACCGAAAACGTGGCAGGCCGGATCAATATCCACCCGGTCACCTACAAGCTCAACGGCCTGGATATTGCCGCCAACGTTTACACTCCGGCCAACTATGACCCGAAGAAAACCTATCCCGCCGTGGTGGTCGCACACCCGAACGGCGGAGTGAAGGAACAGGCCGCGGGCCTGTATGCCCAGCGCCTGGCGGAGCAGGGCTATGTCACGATCTCGATGGATGCGGCGTATCAGGGCGCCAGTGGCGGCCAGCCGCGCAACGTGGACAAACCCGCCCATCGCATCGAGGACATCCACGGCGCGGCGGACTTCATCACCCGGTATGCGGGCGTCGACGCCGGGCGCCTGGGCCTGCTCGGCATCTGCGGCGGCGGCGGCTATTCCCTGGCCGCCGCGCAAACCGACAAACGCTTCAAGGCGGTCGCGACGCTGAGCATGTTCAACTCCGGACGGGTCCGTCGCAACGGTTTCGAGGACTCCCAACTGAACTCCATTCAGGAGCGACTTCAGCAGGCTTCGGCGGCGCGCGCCCAGGAGGCGGCCGGCGGTGACGTGCTCTATTCGGGGGATGCCAACATGACGGATGAGCAGATCGCCAAACTGCCGTTCGAGATGTATCGGCAGGGCTACGAATATTACTGGCGGACGCACGCGCATCCCAACTCCACCTTCAAATACACGACGAGCAGTCTGCTCGACCTGATGCGATGGGACGCCACCAGCCAGATCGAACTGATCAACCAGCCGCTGCTGATGATCGCCGGGAGCAAGGCTGACAGCGCCTACATGACCGATGATGCGTTCGCCAAAGCCACCGGCACGAAAGACAAGACATTGTTCAGGATCGATGGCGCGACCCACATCGAAACCTACTGGGTTCCCCAATACGTGAACGCCGCGCTCAATCAACTGGTCCCGTTCTTTGGGAGAACGCTGTGAGTGGCCTCGGTGGGAAATCCGGGAGACATTCCTGAAAAAAGAACCAAACAAATGAAGACACTGATCATCCTAATGACCTTTACATTAACCGCTATCGCGTCCGCCCAGGAGATAACCGTGGTTCGCGCGAACGCCGGGCCCGCGCAACTGGCTCCTGCTGAAAACTTCACCGACACGGTGCGCGTCGAGCGGCTCTTTTCCGCCGACGAACCCTCGCGCATCTCCGGCGGGTTGGTTCATTTCGAGACGGGCGCACGCACGAATTGGCACACGCACCCGCTCGGCCAGACGTTGTTCGTGACGGCCGGGGTCGGCCGCGTGCAATCGTGGGGCGGACCGATTCAGGAAATCAGGCAGGGCGACCTCGTGCGCATCCCGCCAAACGTCAAACACTGGCACGGAGCTTCCCCTGATGCGGCGATGTCGCACCTCGCGCTTTCCGAGAATCTCGACGGCAAGACGGTGCAATGGATGGAAAAAGTGGAGGACGCCCAATTCAATCCTCCTTCGCAGGCCCAATCTTCCTCCGCGGCGCAGGCGCCGACGCGGGCACAGCAACTGGTCGGCAACGTGGCGCCGAAGCTGACTTCGATACCAAGCCTGCGCTTTCGGCCTAGGATAGCAGCCACCTTGAGGCAAGACGTGGCGGGGGTGCATCACAGATCCGGTGTCTCCGCTCGCGGCCTTGGGCATCGGTGGACAATGGTGGGCTGTGCGCAAAACGGTGAGCAAAATGCCCCCAACTTTCGCGGTGGCCCAAAAGAAAGCCCGCAACTCATTCGAGTCGCGGGCTTTTCTAAAGTGGCGTCCCCACGGGGATTCGAACCCCGGTTCTCACCGTGAAAGGGTGGTGTCCTAACCGGGCTAGACGATGGGGACCCAGCACGGAATCGGGGAAGCTACGGTCTGCCCCCTCTCGTGCAAGTGTTTTCTCGGTCGGGCTGAAAGCCCGGAATTATAGACTGAAAACCCGAGCTAAATCGCGGGCAGGGATGGGGCCCGGCCTGCGCAAAGCGCCGCGGCTGTCGCCCGGAAAAGTTTACCTGTGGTGGGCACGGGCAGCTCCCGGGCGGTCATCTACATTCTAGAGACCCGGTGTTAGCGGTGTTAAAAAACTAGGGTGATCGAACACACCGGAAGCCCGCATGGTTGCTGCCGGTGTCGGGGGCGCCCTTGCCGCGGGTGCCTACCATGTAGCGTGTGCAATATTGGTCGGTGCATAAAAACGAGCCGCCGCGCTGCACACGCTTGGCCATGCCCGGCTCGGCGGGATCGAAGGAGTCGCGTTGCGACGGGCCGGTCGGATTCTTCGGCACCCCAGTGATTTTGGAATAGGCATCGGGGGCATACCAATCGCGGCACCATTCCCAGACGTTGCCGGCGACATCGTGCAGGCTGTAGCCGTTGGCGGGGAAGGAGCCGACGGGCGCGGCGCCGGCATGGCCGTCGGCCCGGGTGTTTTCGTTGGGGAAATGTCCCTCGAAGATGTTGGCCATCCACTTGCCGCCGGGATTGAGGTCGTTGCCCCAGGCGTAGGCGTTGCCGCTGAGTCCGCCGCGCGCGGCGAATTCCCACTGTGCCTCGGTCGGCAGGTCCTTGCCCGCCCACGCGGCGTAGGCGGCGGCGTCCTCGTAGGCGATGTGGACGACGGGGAAATTATCGCGACCGTCGAGGGTGCTCGCGGGGCCCTCGGGGTGGAGCCAGCTGGCTCCCGGCACCCAGGCCCACCAGCGCAGCACATTGTCGAGTGGCACGGCCGCAGCCGGCGGCGTGAAGACGATCGAACCCGGCGCGAGTTGGCTGGCCGAAACACCGGGATAATCGCCGGCCCTGAGCGGCCGCTCGGCGACGGTGACATAGTGGGTCGCGGCGACAAAGCGGGCGAACTCGGCGTTGGTTACCTCGGTGCGGTCCATCCAGAAACCGTCGACCTGCACGCGGTGGATGGGCCGGGCGTCGTCCATCGACTCTTTGCCGCCGCAGAGGTCGCCGCGCGGATCCTTCGACCCCATGGAAAACTCGCCGCCGGGAATCCACACCATGCCCGCCGGTGCGGGGGTGGGCGGCAGCCCGGCCAGCTCGACCGTGGGCTGGAAATCGTCGGCGAAAATCGGCGACACAGCCAGAACGAGAAAAAGGGCGATGTATGACGTGAATGTCATCGGGAAACCGAACGCGGAATTCTATGACACACAGAGGACGCAGGGCTCACGGAGGGCAAGACCTCTGTGTTGAGAAGGCGTTGGTTTCAGGTTTGCGCGGCCGACCGGCCGGCGCACGGTTGACCCGTGAGCATCCCGACCCGCGAAAGCATCGCCGCCCAGTTCCGCTCGACCTATGGCAACCCGCCAACGGTCGTCGCGCGGGCGCCGGGGCGGGTGGAGTTCATCGGCAACCACACCGACTACAACGGCGGCGCGGTGCTCGGCGCGGCGATCGACCGTTATGTGTGGGTGGCGGCGGCTTTGCCGGGCGACGGCCCGGACAAACACCGGCCGCGCAGCAGCGCGGAACGGTGTAACAAGGGCGGGCGGCTGCGGCTTTTCAGCGCGGGAGGCCAGTCCGTGCTCGAGCTGCCGGCCGACCCAGGTGCGCCCATCACGGGCCCGGACTCGTGGGCCAACTATCCGCTCGGCGTCTGGCGGAGCCTGCGCGATTTTCATCTGCCTCAACCGGCGGGTTTCGACCTGTTTGTCGAGTCCAACCTCCCGGCCGGTGCCGGCCTGAGCAGCAGCGCGGCCCTTGAGCTCGCCACGGCGCTGGCGTTGCTGCACCTCGCCGGGATCACCGATCTGCCGCCGGAGCGATTGGCGGCGCTGGGCCGCCACGCCGAGAACCAATACGTCGGCGTGCCCTGCGGCATCCTCGACCAGGGCACGAGCGCCTTCGGCCGCGTCGGGCACCTCGTGCAGATCGACTGCCGCGGTCCGGTCTTCTCTCGCGTGCCGTTCCCGGCCACCGCGCACCTCTGGATCTTCAACACCCGGGAAAAACACGCGCTGATCGACGGGCTCTACGCCACGCGGAACAAGGAGTGCCTCGACGCCGCCAAGGCCTTGGGCGTGGCCTTCCTCGCCGACCTCACGCCGGCCCAACTGCCGCCGCTGGAGAGAAAGCTGGCCCCGGCGCAGGCCGGGCGCGCCAAACATATCGTCGAGGAGCACGCCCGGGTGCACGACACGGCGGAGGCGCTGCAACGCGGCGAGCTGGCGGCGGTCGGCCGCCTGCTGACGGCGTCACACCGCAGTTCGCAGCGTCTGTTTGAGAACAGCACGCCCGCGCTCGACCAGCTGGTGGATCTGCTGGAAAAACACCCGGCGGTTCATGGCGCCCGGCTGACCGGCGGCGGTTTCGGCGGCGCGGTGATGGCGCTGACGAGGGACAGTTTCACGGATCAGGACGCGGCCGATATCGCGAAGGCCTACCGTGCGACGCACGGCCGCGCCCCCGAGATGATCCACCTGCAAGCGGCGGACGGCGCGAAGGTGATCAGCTGAGCAACCAGGCGACGGGAGTCAGCTCAATCTTGTCATGCTTGGGTGGGTGGATTTGCTGGAGGACGATGACTGCCCTCCATCGGATAGCTTTTTGCTCGGTGCGTTGCTGGCGGTTGCCCCCCTCGCGGCCGGACCATGGGAATCATTGTTCAACGGCCAGAATCTGGCCGGTTGGAAGGAGATCAACGGCACGGCGCCTTACACGGCGGTGGACGGGATGATCGTCAGCGCGACTGTGCCGGGCTCGCCCAACAGGTTTCTCGCGACGGAAAAAACCTACGGTGACTTCATCTTCGAGTGCGAGGTGAAGCAGGATGTCGGGCCGAGCAACAGCGGCGTCATGTTCCGTGCATAGAGCACGCCGGACTACATGGCCGGACGGGTGCACGGCTACCAGATGGAGCTTGAGTCAGGCGCCCGCGCCTGGGCGGGCGGCATCTATGACGAGGCCCGCCGGGGTTGGCTGTATCCTGGCGACCTGAATCCCGCAGGACAAAAGGCCTACCGCTATGGCGAGTGGAACCGCCTCCGCATTGAGGCCATCGGCCACACCCTGCGCACCTGGATCAACGGTGTGCCCGTCGCGCATCTCATCGACGCGATGACCCCGGTGGGCTTCATCGCTTTGCAGGTTCACAGCATTGGCCGCGAGGAGGCGGCTAGCCGACGGATTTCCTAGCGCAACCTGCGCATCCAGACCGCCGACCTGACGCCGACACCCGCCGACCATATCTTCGTTCGCAGTTTCGTGCCCAACACCCTCTCCGACGCCGAACGCGCCGCAGGCTGGCGGATGTTATGGGACGGGCACGCCAGCCGAGGCTGGCACGGTGCCAAGGGAGTGGAGTTCCCTGCGGCCGGTTGGAGCATGGCCGATGGCGTGCTGACGGTGCTCGGCACGAAAGGCGAGGCCAAGGGCGGGGACATCGTCACGGTGGAGGAGTTTGCCGCCTTTGAGCTGCAGTTGGAATTTCAGGT
>DAORVZ010000061.1:0-7929 GCA_035434005.1 Lacunisphaera sp. | reverse complement strand
CATATTCGAAGGTCTCGACCGCTCCGCGTGCGATACCGGCGCGCGCGACGTCGTAGGCATCCGGCGCCGGCGCCTGGTTGGGCGTGAGTGCCACCGCATTGGCCGCGCCTCTCGGGCCGGGCTGAACGAAGGCCGTGCGAGGAGCATCCACGGCATCCGAAGTTGTCACCGATACTGCAAAGATGACGAAGAGAACGGGTGCACTCATCACGAAGAAGATAAGCAGGGCAAGGGCGATCAGGATGATCATGGTTATCAGTTTAAGAAGCGGAATTCGGCGCTCGCGAAGAGAGCCAGACAGAAGGTATTCCACACGGTGCCGGCGGGGGAGCCCGCGGCGTGCTCGCGATCGAAGAAGGCTTTCGCGGTTTCGAGCTCACTCGCCGTCGGCCGCCGCCCGAAGGCGATGGCGTAGGCGAGCGCGACGCGTTGATCGGTGTCCGCCGGCACCTGCACGGCGAGCCGTTCGGCAAATTTGCCGGCCTGCTGATTGACAAACTCGTTGTTCAACAAATAGAGCGCCTGCGCAGGCACGTTGGTCTGCTCGCGCGCGCCTTTAACGAGGCTGGCCTCGGAGTAATCGAAAACCGCGAGCGCGTCGGGCAGCAGGTCGCGAGCGATGGGCAAATAAACGCTCCGGTAGTTCGCGGTGGCGTTGATCAAAGTGTCTTCGTTGATGCGGACGAAACCGCCGGTGCTGCCAATGGGACCGTCTCCGGCCCGAGCGACGAGGGAGCCGATAGGCGGCGTGAGGTCGAGCTGGCCGCTCGCGGTGAGCATGGCGTCCCGGATGGCCTCGGCGTCGAGCCGGCGTTTGTTGTGCCGCCAGAGGAGCGCGTTGCGGGGATCGGCGTTGAAATTCGTCTCGTCGTAGGTCGAGGCGAGCTGATAGGTGTGGCTGAGCACGATCTCGCGGATGGTCGCCTTCACCGACCAGCGGTTCGCGATCAGGCGCGTGGCGAGATGATCGAGCAGGGCCTGATTCGACGGCGTCGCGCCCATCGTGCCGAAGTTGTCCACGGTGGTGACGAGGCCCTCGCCAAAGAGCCAGTGCCACATCCGGTTGGCCATGACGCGTGCGGTGAGCGGGTTGGTCGGGCTCGCGATCCAGTCGGCGAGTTCCTTGCGACCGCTGGTGGTGGTCGGGATTTTTGGCGAGGGCGAGCTGGAGAGCGCGGCGGGGAAACCGCGTGGCACGCGCTCGGCAGGCTCATTCATTTCGCCGCGCACGAAAAGCGGGCTGTCGGCGATGGTCTCGAAACCGCTCGGCGGGCGGACGCCCGAGCTGCCTTTTATCTCGACGACCTTCGTGGGACGCATGTCAAGGGCATTGCCCCTGCCGGCGGGACGGTCCTGCACGCCCATGCTAAAGGCTCTGGCGTTACCTCGCTCGTCGAAGGCGTTGAGCTGCGCTTCCAGTTCGGCCATTTTCCCGAGCGCGACCTGCACTTGGATGAAAAACTGCGGACCGCTACCAGGCCGCTGACCGCCTTTTTCTCCGGAACCGGAGGCGCGACCCGAACTGCCGGAGGCCGCGCCGCGCCCAGGAGGTGTCCGCTGAGCCATCAGCCGGTCGTAGCGTGCTTTCGCCGCGTCGTAGTCGGCTTGGAGCTTCGCTCGCTCTCCGGGTGTAATACTCGCTCTGAGCACGGGAGCGTTGGCGTCTTTTGGCAGAGTAATCAGACCGCGCTCCTGATTATTTTTCGGGCCGCTCAAGGTGCCGTAACGCACATCGGTCGAGAGGAAAATGCCCGCGAGTGCGTAGTAGTCGCGTTGCGAGACGGGATCGAATTTGTGGTCGTGACAACGCGCACATGCCATCGTCATCCCAAGGAAAGCTTGCGAGGTGGCGTCGATCAATTCGTCGGCGAGATCGAGTTCGAACTGCCGCGGGGTGAGTTCACCCAAGCCTTTCGGGCCAATGGCCAGAAAGCCCGTGGCGACGAGATTTTCGGCGAGGCCTTTTGAATCTTTGGCCGGAAGCAGATCACCGGCGAGTTGTTCGCGGATGAACTGGTCATACGGTTTGTCCTTGTTGAAGGCGGACACGACGTAATCGCGGTAACGCCACGCGTGCGGGAACGACACGTTCAGATCCCTGCCAGTGCTCTCGGCGTAACGCGCCACGTCGAGCCAGTGGCGTCCCCAGCGTTCGCCGAATTGCGGCTTGGCGAGCAACCCGTCCACGAGCTGGGCGACGGCCTGCGGCGACTCGTTGGCGAGGAACCACCGCGCCATTTCCTGCGTGGGCGGCAGCCCGGTGAGATCGAAAGACAGGCGGCGCAACAGCGTGAGCTTGTCGGCGTCGCCCACGGGCTTGAGACCCTTCGCCTCCAGGCCCGCGAGCGCGAAACGGTCGATGTCACCGCGCCCCCACTCCGTGTTTTTCACCGAAGGCACAGAGGGCTGGAGCAGAGGTTGAAAGGACCACCACGCCCCGGCTTTTGCCGGATTCCATGGGTTCGACGCTTCAACGACGTGCGCCGTGCCATCGCGCGGATCGGGCGCGCCCATTTTCACCCAGCGCTCGAAATCGGCGATCACCGCATCGGGCAGCTTTCCGCCCTCTTTTTTTGGCGGCATTCGCGTGTCCTCGTTGGTGTAGCATATGGCCTCGATCAGGAGGCTCTTCGCCAAATCTCCCGGCACAACCGCCGGCCCCGAGTCTCCACCACGCCGGATGCCTTCGCGCGTGTCGAGCATCAGACCGCCGCGCACTTTGCTCGAAGTCGCCGAGTGGCACTTGTAGCAGCTCTCGACGAGCACGGGCCGAATCTTCGATTCGAAAAACTTCGTCTCCTCGGGCGAGAGCGGTTGCGAGCTGGGCGGTTGCGAAGTGACGGCGGCAAGGGTGAAAACGCCGGTCACCCAGGCAACCGGCGAGCTGATTAAAAGAATGAGACGGGGGCTCATGGTTCGCGCGCAGTTTACCCTAACGAACCTTTTGGGAAGATGAGCGGCGGGAAAAAAGTGGCCTTCGGGATTGCTCATTTCATCAAACCAAAAGGTGACAGAGTCTTGCCGGGCGGGTATTCTTCCGGTCATGCGTCTCCTGGTTGTCGAAGACGAAGCCGACATGCTGCGCAGGCTCGCGAAGGTCCTGCGTGGGGAAGGCTATGCCGTGGACACGGCGGCGGATGGCGGTGAAGGGCTGGAGAAGGCGCTCGACCACGACTACGACGCGATCTTGCTGGATGCGATGCTCCCGGTGCTTGACGGCTGGGCGCTGCTGGCACGCCTGCGGAAGACGAAGAAGACCCCGGTGCTCATGCTGACGGCACGCGACGGCAGCGCAGACCGCGTGCGCGGCCTGGACGGCGGCGCGGATGATTACGTCGTGAAACCCTTCGACCTTCCGGAGCTGCTCGCGCGCCTGCGCGCGCTGATCCGGCGCGGGGCCGCCGGCACCGGCACTCGGCTGGATTTTGGCGAGGTCGTGGTCGATGTCGCGCAACGCTGCGCGTGGCGCCAGGGGGAGACGGTGACGCTGCTGCCGAGCGAGTATGCAGTGCTGGAATACCTCGCGCTGCATCACGGGGAGGTAGTCACGCGCACCACGCTTTACGACCACCTCTTCGACGAAAACGAATCGACCCTGTCCAACCTGCTCGACGTGCGCGTATCGAATCTGCGCCGGAAGCTCGGCCAGGACTTCATCGTAACCCGGCGGGGCCACGGTTACGGCATCGGCATCGAGCTATGAAACGAATGCGCTCCATCCGCGTGCGTTTGCTCGGCCTCATCGGGCTGCTGCTGCTCGCCGTGCTCGCCAGCTTCGGATACGTGGCCTGGCATCGGGAAAACACGGCGCGAATCGCGGCCATCGACCGCGAACTGGAGGAGCGGTTGAACCTGCTCGTCAGCAGTTTTCGCCCGATCGCCGGGCAGCGTTTGCAGGATGTCAGCGAACCGCGCCTTTCGGCGCGGGCGCGGGAGCTTTTCGCCAACGAAGGCGGCGACCCGTTCTATTACCAAGCTTGGCTGGCCGACGGTCGCCTGCAAGCGCGCTCCGAACACGCGCCGGAGATGGAGCGGCCCGCGCAGAAGACGGAGGCGAAAACAAAGCGGATGCGCGGCGAGTTCCGCGAAATGGCGGCCTTCACGCCGACCGGCCGCTGCTTTGTGGTGGGACGCAGCATCCAGCAGGATCGCACGGCCATGCGCAGGGACGCACTGTCACTTGCGGCCATCGGTGCCGGCGTGTTGCTGGCCGGCCTCACGCTGGCGTGGTGGATCGCCTCGCGCGTGACGCGCCCGCTGGCGGAAGTCAGTCGCACGGCAAAACAAATCGCCGCTGGTGATCTTTCCCGCCGCATCCAGCTCACCGAGACCGGGGACGAACTCGGTGATGTCACCAAGGTTCTCAACGACACGTTTGCCCGACTCGAAGCCGCGTTTGTCCGGCAAAAACAATTTACGGCGGACGCCTCCCACGAACTCCGCACGCCCGTATCGCTCATTCTCACTCACGCGCAGGGCGCGCTTCTGCGTGAGCAAAGCCCTGCCGATTACCGCGAGGCGCTCGCCGACTGCGCCCAGGCCGCCCAGCGGATGAAGGCGCTGATCGAGTCGCTGCTCGACCTCGCCCGCTTCGATGCCGGCGCCAAGAAGATTTACCGTGAGCCGTGCGACCTGGCCCAACTTGCCCGTGATTGCGCGACTCAACTCCAACCACTCGTGGAAGCGAAACGCCTGCGCCTCGATCTTGATTTGCAGCCTGCGCCCTGCAACGCCGATCCCCTGCGCATCGCACAGGTCATTACCAACCTCCTCGCCAACGCCGTCCACTTCACGCCGCCCGAGGGGAAGATTGCTTTGCATACAAACAATCGCGATGGAGCCCGTTTCTCCATTCGCGACGACGGACCCGGAATTGCGCCCGATCAACAGGCGCATCTCTTCGAGCGTTTCCACCGTGCAGACTCCTCACGCAACCGCGCGACCGGCGGAACCGGTCTGGGCTTGGCCATCTGCAAAGCGATCATGGACGCTCACGGTGGTGAAATTTCGGTGGAAAGCACGACAGGCAGAGGAAGCACGTTCACGATTTTCCTGCCGCCAGCCGATAGCCAAGTGCCCCGCTAATCGGTCTATAGGGGAAATGTCTTTCCCCGCACGCGAGCCGAGGTCTCGCGCTCCCCTTCCCGCGCAGACCTCGTCTTTCAAATTAGGCACGAGTAGGCCGTGCCAGTGAGTGGAGATCCCCTCCCTTCCCCTGCGCCGCGTGACGGCCCTGGTCGAAGTCGACGGCTAGGAACGCCTCATGGTTTTCCTGACGAACAATCTGGATTGGAGCCCGGTCAGCGTCTGCGAGCTCTACCGCCGCCGCTGGCAAATCGAGGTGTTTTTCAAGCAGCTCAAGCAGACCGTGCAACTCGTCGACTTCCTCGGCAACAGCGCCAACGCCGTGAAGTGGCTGGTCTGGACGGCGCCGCTTGTGCCTCTGCGGCTGCGCATCCTCGCCTGGCGGGAGCACTGGGCGCACAGCTTCACGCGCCTGTTCACCTATGTGCGCGCCGCCTTGTGGCTGCGGCGCAACCTCGCGGTCCTGCTCAAAACCTGTGTGACAGCACGCGTGAACTTTCCGCCGTAAAATCCTACCACCACCCGAAAGTCATCCATCCCTCCGGTTCCCGCCGCCCCCCTGCCCGCGCTCCCGCGCATGCAGTTGCATCTTCGTCTCCTCGTTCTATGGGACGGCACTGTTTAAAGTTGAGATGTAGCCGGTGGCGCTGACCCCCGGTCCGATTCGGTGCCTCAGCCGCGTTCGTCCGGGGTCAAAGACCCCGGCTACAGAATTCCTGCAACCACTGTAACGCGAAAATTCATCGCCCCTGTCACTCGAACGATTTTTTCAGTCGAAGGAACCGTCGCTCCATAAGATAATACGACGCCGTTGCCAGGGCCAGGCTCACCCCGACTTTCCAACCGAGGCGCACGACCAGCGGCGCGTCGGGGATGACTTTCTCCACGGCGAAATACACCGGTAGGTGCAGCAGGTAGAGGCCGTAGGAGATCTTCCCGACGAACACCATCGGCCGCGTGGCGAGCACCGGTGCCAGCCGCGAGTGCCGCCCCAACACCAGGTCCGCCAGCACTGTCGCCGCCAAGCCGGCCACGAGGACGTAGCCGATCCAGCCCATCCACGGGCTATACCAAGTCACGATGTTGGGGATCAGGAACAAGGTCGCCAGCGCCAGCGGGGCGAGAAACCAACCCAGCGCCTTGCTGAGTGGGCTAGCAAGCTCGCCGGCCACCGGACGATTCTGGACCGCCGCCACCACATACGACAGCGCCGCGCCGGTCATCAGCGAATCCATGCGCGTATCGAGGCCGAAGTTGATGCGTTCATCCGTCCAGATGCCGACGTGCCACGCACGATAAACGGCAATGCCCGCCGCTCCGGCCAGCAGCAGCCCGGCCTTGGTCGCCGGGGTGCGCGCGACCCGCTCCACCCCGAGGATGACCAGCGGCCAGAGCAGGTAGAACTGCTCCTCGATGGCCAGTGACCAGCAGTGGTTCAGCCAGGTCATGTAATAGCCGTAGAACGCCTGCGCCCAGTTCGCCGTGTAGCTCAGCGCCAGGGCGAGGTCGGTGCCCGGAAAGGGTTCGCCGAACGCCGGCTTCGCCACCGCCACCACGGCGCAGGTCAGGAACAGCGCCGGCGCCAGCCGTAGGAAGCGCCGCGCGTAGAAATTCCGGAAGTTGATGCCGCCCGTCCGCTGACACTCGGTGCGGAGGATGGTCGTGATGAGGAATCCGCTCAGGACAAAGAAAATGTCCACGCCCACCCCGCCGCTGCGGAACCAGCCCACGCCGCCATGCGCGCAGAGCACGATGCCGACCGCGATCGTGCGCAGTCCATCCAAGGCGGGGTAGTAGGTGTGCTTCACTAAGGGGCTAAGGTTTAGGTTTTAAGTTTTAAGGGGAGCGAAATCCGCCGCCGCGCCACGAACGCACATGAAATTCCCCAGATTATACAAATGATTTCACACGGAGGCGCTGAGACGCAAAGATTCGGATTCCTCAGATCCGGGGCATATCATCTGCGGCTTGGCGTGAAACTGTCTTGGGCTTGGGTCATACCATGAAAAATCAGCCTGACCTTTGTCCGCTTTGCGTCTTGGTGTGAACGGCATCCCATGAATTTTCCTGAAATTGAAGCTTCCTTGCCGACTCAAGCCGTCGTCGCCATCGACGGTCTGTCCTTCCCCCGCATCGCCTCGGGAAAAGTCCGCGAGATCTTCGATCTCGGCGACGCCCTCTTGCTTGTTGCCACGGACCGGCTCTCGGCGTTCGACGTCATCCTGCCCGACGGCATCCCGGGCAAGGGCGCCATCCTCACGCAGATGAGCCACTGGTGGTTCGCGCAGACCGCCCACCTCATCCCCAACCACCTGCTGCCCGACCAGGCCGGGGAGTTCGCCCGCCGCGGCCTGACCAACCGTGATCTCCAGCTCCGCAGCATGATTGTCCGCAAACTAAAGCCCCTCGCCATCGAGTGCGTCGCCCGCGGCTACCTCATCGGCAGCGGCTGGTCGTCCTACCAGCAGACCGGCGAGGTCTCCGGCGTCCGGCTCCCCGCCGGGCTCCCGCAGGCCGGCCGGCTGGCCGAGCCCATCTTCACGCCCACCACCAAGGCGCCGAAGGGCCAGCACGACGAACCCATCAACGATGCCCAGGGCGCGGCCATCATCGGCCAGCCGCTCTACGACCAGGTCAAGGCCCACAGTCTTGCGCTGTATCGGTTCGGCCACGACCGCGCGAAGCAGGCCGGCATGATCCTCGCCGACACGAAGTTCGAGTTCGGCACCGACGCCGCCGGGGCGCTCTACCTGATCGACGAGGTGCTGACGCCCGACTCCTCGCGTTACTGGCCCGCCGACGAGTATCGCACCGGTATCTCGCCTCCGAGCTACGACAAGCAGT
>DAORVZ010000060.1:0-7934 GCA_035434005.1 Lacunisphaera sp. | reverse complement strand
CCCTTCGTAATAGCCACCATTACGAAGTCAAGAGGTGCTCCGTCGGACGCTTACATTTCGCCGCGCCTCTCCGGATATTGACGGTGCGTCCGTGGGGCCGCGAATTGCAAACGGGGCGATCCCTTACTTCCCGTCCTTTCGTGTGAGGAGGTAGGTCGGCATAGGTGAGGAATTTTTGATCTCGATGACGCCGACTGGGGTGAATTCGTATTTGCCGAGGAGGAGCTTGCGGGTCGCCTCGGACACCTGGATCTTGCCTGGTTGGCCATGGGATTCCATGCGGCTGGCGATGTTCACTGTGTCGCCCCAGAGATCGTAGGAGAATTTTTTTGTGCCAATAATGCCGGCGACCACGGGCCCGCTGTTCATCCCGATCCGGATGGCCCAATCGAGCGAGTGGCGGCGGTTAAAGACCTTTACCGCCTCCAGAAATTCAAAGGCCGCCTCGGTGCAGGCTTCTGCGTGGTCGGGCCGGATGACAGGCACTCCGCCCGCCAGCATATAGGCGTCGCCGATGGTCTTGACCTTTTCGAGTTCGCGCTGCTCGGCGATACGGTCAAAACCGGAGAACAGCTCATTGAGCAGTTGCACCGTGCGATGGGGCGACTGCCGGGAGGCGATGCGGGTGAAGCCGACGATGTCGGCAAACAGGACGGTGGAATCAATGAAACTGTCCACAATCGTCCGGTGGCCGGCCTTGAGGCGCTCGGCAATGGCTTTGGGCAGCACGTTGAGGAGCAGGCGCTCGGACTTGGCGCGCTCGACCTGTAGTTGTGCGAGGAAGGCCTGTTCTTGGTCGCGGAGGCGCTTCTTTTCAAGGGAGGCCGTGATGCGGGCGCGAAGCACGGTCGGGTTGAAGGGCTTCGGCACGTAGTCCTCCGCGCCGGCCTCGATGCAGCGCACGGTGCTGGCGACGTCGTCCAGCGCGGTGAGCATGATGACAGGCACATGCCGAAGGCGCGGATCGGCCTTCATGAACTCGAGGGTCTGGAAGCCGTCGAGGTCGGGCATGAGGATGTCGAGGAGGACGAGATCGAAGTTGCCGTCCTTGAGCTTCTGCAACGCCTCGCGGCCGTTGGACGCGTCGGTGACCTCGTAGCCAAGTTTTTCCAAACGACGCGCCAGCATGTCGCGATTCATGGGATCGTCGTCGACCGCCAACAGCTTGGCGCTGGGCATGGGCTGGGTGGACACGCCATAATCCCCGGCGGGCAGCGGGCGTGAACCGTCTGCGCCGAGCAGGCCGGCGTCGAGCGCGCTGTCGTCTGGCTTGGCGGTGGAGGAACTGATGATCAGTTCCTCGGCGTAGCCCTCGCCTTGGAGAAGTTGATCGAGGTTTTGGGCGGCGGTGAGGATTTTCCCCAGATCCTTCACCAGTTCGCCGTGCCCGCTGGTCTGTGACTTTTCCAGACAGATCCCGGTTTGTGTCACGATGGCTGCCAGCGGGTCGCGTATGGAGCGGCGCATGCCGGGAAAGTTAATGATGCCGATGTCGATCCGCCAGGGAGCGAGAGCATCATTGATCACCGCCAGCAACTGGCCGCCGGAGGAATGGACGCGTTTGAGATCTGGAAGGATGGCCTCGGCGTTGTTTTCCGTCGCCGACTCCATGAGCATCTCACTATACCCAATGATCTGATTGAGCGGGGTTCGCAGGGCGTGCCGTAGCTTTGAGAGAGTCTCCAGATCTCCGGTCCTCAGGGCCTTGATGAATGGAGTGAGGGAGTGTGGCGACGCACCTGACGCCGGGGAACTGGGGCCGGGGTCACTCATGCCTTGGGCGGGAATTTCTTCAACAGATCCTCGATCTTGGTCAGTAGTCGGGCGAGTTCGACGGGTTTGGTGTCAAAATCGTCGCACCCAGCTTCCAAGGCCTTTTGTCGGTCACTTTCCATGGCGTGCGCGGTCAGGGCAATGACGGGAATGACTTTGGTGGCGGGGTCGGCTTTGATCTGCCGGGTGGCGTCCCAGCCGTCGAGAACGGGCAGGCTCATGTCCATCAGGATGAGGTCGGGTAGCTCGCTCTTGGCCAACGCGACGCCTTGGCCGCCGTCAACGGCTAGGGCGAGGGTGTAGCCGCGCTTCTCCAATCGGCGGGAGAGCATGTCGCGGTTCATTTCATTGTCTTCGACGAGGAGGATCTTGGGCATGGCAGAGGGGGTATACTTGGAAGTCACGCTTCAGCAAGCGCGCAGGATTGCAGCACCGGGCGGATAAGGTCGGCAAGTTGTTCGCGGGTAAACTGGCCTTTGCGCAGGATGCCGATAGTTCTCCGGATCAGCAAGTCATGCATATCCTGAGTGATATCCATCGACGTGAGGACGATGACGGGGATTTTCTCCCAGTCTTGAGTCTGGCCAAGCACCTCGAGGAATTCGAGGCCACTCATCCCGGGCATTTTCAGGTCGAGGACAATTATGGCCGGCCGGCGCTTCCTGATTGTGCGGATGGCTGATTTCCCACTGATGACGGAGCGGGATTGCCAACCTTCCCGTTCAAAATGACGAGTGAGAAGATTACGTGAGTCCGCGTCGTCCTCGACGTGCAGGACGTAGCATTTAGGCAGCGGACTGAGTTGTGTGGCGATCTCCGAGGTGAGCTGGCGTGCATCCACGGGTTTGAGCAGGACGCCGGCGGCCCCGAGGGACATGGCCATCTCAGAGTCTCCTGCGGTGCCCAACACGATGACGGGAACGTCGGCCAGTTTTGGATTGTCCTGCAGTTTGGAAAGCACAGTCCAGCCGTCGATGCCCGGCATTTGGACATCGATGATGATGAGATGGGGAACAAAGCGACTGACGTGATCCAGTCCCTGCTGGCCAGAGGCGGCCTCGACGACATCGTAACCACTCAGGTTGAGCACCTCGGCAATAACGGAACGGGCTTCCTTGTCGTGATCGATGACGAGGACCTTGGGGCGGTTCTGATGACTGGCGAAGGGGGATCGAGTGAGCTTGTTGGTCGCCTGATTGACGACCTTGGGTTGCTTGCTGAGCACCTTGGCTGGCATCCGGATGGTGAAAGTGGAGCCGACCCCGGGGGTGCTGGTGACTGTGATGTCGCCCTGCATCATCTGGGCGAATTGCTTCGAGATGGCGAGGCCGAGCCCGGTGCCGCCATACTTGCTGGTGGTCGAGGCGTCGGCCTGGCTGAAGGCTTGAAACAATCGGCTGATCTGCTCCGCCGTCATGCCAATGCCGGTGTCCACAACGGAGATCTCCATGGTGTCGGCATCGTCACCGATGACGCGCACGGCCTTTAGGGTGACTATGCCCTTCTCCGTGAACTTGCTGGCGTTGCTCAGGAGGTTGAGGAGCATCTGCCGAAGTTTGGTCGCGTCGGCGTGCATCGCGCCAATGTCGGCAGGACAGTCGATAGCGAGGGCGTTGCCCTTCTTGGAGACGAGCGGGGAGGCGGTGGCGATGACCTCCGTGATCAGCTTGGTGAGGTCAAATGTCTCGAGGAAAAGCTCCATCTTGCCCGCCTCGATCTTGGAAATGTCGAGCACATCGTTGATCAGTCCGAGCAGATGGCGGGCCGCGTTGAGCACCTTGTCCAGATCCTCGGCCCGCGCGGTTTCACCGTCGTCGGTGGCGTCCTCCTTCATGATCTCGCTGTAGCCGATGATGGCGTTGAGCGGGGTGCGGAGTTCGTGGCTCATCTTGGCGAGAAAACTGCTCTTGGCTTTGCTGGCTTCCTCGGCGTCCTTCACCGCCTTGGCCAGCAAGCGGGTCCGGTCGTCCACGCGCGCTTCTAGGGTGCGATTGGCTTCCTCCAACTGGTCGTGGGCTTGGATGATCTTTTCATGTGCATCCTCGGCTGCCACACGGGCACGTTCCAGTTCGGAGGTGTTGGACTGGATGGTTTCCAGCATGGCATTGAACGATTCGATCAGGTCGCCAATCTCGCCGCTGGCGGTCGTTTGCACCCGGGCACTGTAATCCCGGTCGCGCTGCACGGCGGTGGAGACGCTGGCGAGCGCGGTTATGGGCGCGGTAATGCGCCCTTGGAAGCGCCAGGCCATGGCCACCGCGAGCAGCCCCGAGGCGAGAAAGACGATGAGGGAGCCGCGCAGCAGGTTGGCAAGGCGATCTTGATCGGCCTCGTTCAGTTCCGTCTTGAGATAGAGCGTGCCCAGTGTGCGCATGCCGGCGCTTACAGGGGTCCAAAGGACGCCCCGCTGGCTGACATCCAGCAGGCGCGTGATGCGGGGAGTAGGCGGAATGACTTCGGTGAGCCCGGAGCGGACATACCTGGCTAGGATCTTGCCATCGGCCGAATACACAGCCGCAGCCGTGATTTGCCCGTCCACACCGAGGGTGCTCAATTGCAGATCGGTGGCCTTGGGATTTTGCTCAAGCAGGGGCACCAGATTCTCGATCATCAGCGTCTGCGTCCTTTCCAGGCGCGACTGCACCTCGCTGTTGAACTGGCGGACGTCGTAAAGGTAGAATCCTACAAACGCGAGCGACAGCGTCACACCGCAGGTCAGCAGGATGAACAGAATCAGTTGCCAGCGAAACGAGAGGCTTTTCACAGGTGGGATTGCAACGAACCCCAAGCCAAAGGATTAAGGCACAATGTCAACGGGATAGCTCCCCAGGGGCCGCTGACCGCACATTGGCAGGGCTCGTGAATTTGGCTGGGCGGTGGCGACAACATCCCTGCCGTTAGAGCCCAGCTCTGGGGTGCACCCTGCGAAGGCCTCTAAGAACTTGTTCGGTAGTTCGTCGTAGAATCGGAGGCAACTATGGACATCCACAAATACATACTCCCGGCAGCGCTCGCCGCGACGGTGCACGTCGCCTTGCTCTGGTTTTTGCCAAATGAAACCTACACCCGACTCGTTGAGGTGCCGTTAATCGCGGATGAGCAAGGGAAGGGGCCCGAAGAAACGCCGCAGCCGCCGGAAGCACAGGTTGTGAGCACCGAGCCGATTGCGCCCCTGGCTGGCGGGCCAGCCCTGCCGGCATTGCCCGAACCGCCAGTCGCCGCCATGAAAGACACCGTCACGGTCGCCCTTGATGAACAGATCAAACATTCGGATCACAGACTGAGCGTTATCCCGGAAATCCTCGGTCCGGGAGGCATCGGCAAAGTGGGCGAAGTCGGTTTGGGCTCGGCTGGCCTTTTCACACCTGGCGAACTTGATCGCCTGCCCAGTGCCCAGGTGCAACTGCCCCCAGAGTATCCCTATTCCCTAAAGCAAAGTGGGACAGTTGGCTCCGTCGTGGTGGAGTTTGATGTCAACGCCGAAGGCCAGGTGGTTCGGGCCGTAGTGCTCAACTACACCGACCGGGGGTTTGTGGAACCCGCGGTGCGTGCGGTCCGGAAATGGAAATTCGAACCAGGTAGGCGCGGTGGGCAGGCGGTGCCGTTCCGCATGGCGGTGCCAATCGTGTTCGGGATCGCGAACAACTGATGCTTGGCGAATCAGCCGGCGCGCGCGGGGAGTAGGTGGCTGACGCGCGCGCCCAGCTCCGCCAGGCTGAAGGGTTTGGTGATGTAGTCCAACGCGCCTAGTTCCAATCCAAGGTTGCGCGAGTCGGTCGAAGCCCAGGCCGACATGATGATGATTGGGACGGTGGCGGTCGCCGGGTCGCGGCGTAGGATTTCGCAGACACCGAAACCATCGAGATCCGGCAGCATAAGGTCGAGCAGCATTATGTCTGGCCGGTTCGTGCGGACAGCATGGATGGCCTCCCAGCCGTTGGCGGCGCTCGAGATATCGTGCCCAGCTCGTCCCAAGTGATAGCGTATCAACTCGGCCAGTTCTGGTTCGTCTTCAACGATGAGGATCTTGGCGGCAGCGGACATGACAGCACTCTGCCAGTCCGGCGTGACGGTCTGGTGAGTGGAGGGTGACGTTTAGGCAACAGCTGCTAATTTACCACCGATGGTAGGCGGGATGTCCGGGGGTCACGGCCACAAAGGTGCCCCGACAGGTGGCGCGCGGCTTCCCGGCTGCCGTGATGGTGCCCTCGATCGTGGCGCGATCCGCGGTTGATTCGACCACCCGGGCAACCAACTGGATCATGCCGTTGGTCGGCGTGGGGCGGAGGAGCTTGATGGCGTAATCCGCCGTCACCGTGCAGGGTGGCTTTTCCAAGCCCCCTTGCCGCATGAGGTGCCAGGCAGCCGTCCAGTTGCAATGGCAGTCGAGGAGCGAGCCGATGATGCCGCCGTTGAGCATGCCCGGGAAGGCCTCGTGATGGGACTCCGGCTGCCAATTGGCTACCACTTCTTCGCCTTGGGCAAAACTACGGATACGCAGGCCCTTCGGGTTAGCCGGTCCACATCCGAAGCAACTGCTGGCAGGCGCATATTTTTCCTGCAGACATGGTTCGTTCATGAAGCCAGTCAGGCCGAAAGGGATAGGGGGCGGAATCTCAAAGTTCGTAGGATTTTTAACTGGCGCCCGTCGCGGCCTCTGCCATGGTGGCGCCCGATGATACTTTTCCCCCTATGGCACGCAAGATAGCCTTCCTCAACTACAAGGGCGGTGTTGGTAAAACTTCGCTGATCGTAAATACGGCCGCCAGCTTAGCCCGTCGCGGCATGCGTGTTTTGCTGATGGATTTCGACACGCAGTCCAACGCCAGTATCTGGCTGATGAAGCTTGAGCGTTGGAATAAGATCAATGCGTCAGGCACCGGTTCGGTCTACTCAATTTTTGATCCCGGCACGGCCCGCCTGAAGGATTGCGTCATCAAGGACGTGGTCGAAGGCAAGGACGGCGAGAAGCTCCTGCCCGGCCTCGATCTGGTGCCGACCACTTTTAACTTGGTGGACCTAGAAGGTGACTATAAGCCCGACCCGAAGCGTCCTTCCTATGTGATTTTTCAGGAGCAGCTCGCCGAGATCGAGGCCAACTACGATTTTATCCTCTTCGATTGCCCGCCAAACGTCCTGCGCGCCTCGCAGAACGGCGTCTATTGTGCCGGGGAGATCTACGTGCCCTCCAATCCCGACGCCCTGAGCCTGATCGGATTCACGCTTCTGGTTGAGAAGCTGCTGCGTTTCCAGCAGACCTCGGCCAGTTTCCGCACCACCGCCATGGGGCCGGCCGCGCAGGTCTACGGCATCGTATTCAACTCCATCAAGACCAACACCGACATTGAGGTGCCGAAGATGCGCATGCAGCTTCGTTTGAACCAATTCAAGACCCAGAAACGCGGCTGCGCCCCGGCCGCCAAGATATGCACCACCCAGATTCGCGACGCCATGATCGTGCGCCGCGCCGTCACGCTGGGTCTGCCGGTATTCCTCGTTGGCACTGAGGGCAGCGAAGAGGACAGTGTGGCGAACGACTACATTAAGCCCGCCACCGAGATCATAGAAAACGCACCGCCGACCTGAGTTCGCGCAACTTTTTATACCATGGCAAAGTTCACCAGCACCGAATGGGACGATATCCGGAAAAAATTCCGCAATTCCATCATGGCGGATACCGCCCTGATCAGTCTTGCACAGAATCTCGACACCAAGGAGTGGCCGCATGCCGGCGACGACGAGAAGCCGTCGAAATACATCGAGTTCAGTTATGACGAATTGCTGATGCTGTCGGAGCTCGCTGGAAATGTAGACAAAGCCGACCACCTGATTAGCATCCTCAAGGAGACCTTGGCGTTTGACGATCCGTTCGGCGACATGGTTGCCCAGGTTGAGGAGACCGCCGCCAAGGATAATCCCATTCTCAAAACACTGGCCCGGCTCAACATCCCCGCGGCCTACCCGATGGCGCTGGCGAATTTCAGCGAAGGCACGCGCATCGTCTGCGCCTCGGAAGGCGTCAAGACTGTCGGTGAGTTTGCCAATCTCGGCCAGCAGATGGCCACCCGCGTGGTTCTCGGCGGCGATTTTCGCAATGCCCTGAATGCCCTGACCCAGGGCGACGAGGAGGGCATTGGCCAATTTTTGCCATTCCGCAAGGG
>DAORVZ010000059.1:0-7945 GCA_035434005.1 Lacunisphaera sp. | reverse complement strand
GTCGGCGGCGACCTCCTGGTTGCGGGGATCCTTCACCGCGTGGCTCGGGTGCGCCAACTGGAGCTGGATCGAGTATTCGCCGACCACGGCGGCCTTGCGCTGCTCGCGGACGCGCACGGCCTGCATCTCGGCGTCGGTGTGGCCGGCATAGACGCCGCTGCGCGGGCTGCCGGCGCCGTTGGTGACGACCACACCGGAGAACCACTGGCAGGCCTGGCCGAAACACGCGGCGATGCCGTGGTAGGCCATGATCTCGATGTCATCCTGGTGCGCGGCCACGCAAAGGTGCGTGGTGCGGGCGAGCGCGGCGGCGGGATCCAGCGCGGAGTCGGGCACATAGACGTCGGCGGCGGGATGGGAGAACTTCATGGGGCGGGAGCGGGCGGCAGGGCGGGCAGGCTGGCGGCGGCGACCGCCTGGCCATGGCGCTTGTCCTGTTCATCCGGGGTGCGGAGGCGGATCTTTTCCGCCAGCGCGGGAAACTCGCCGCGGAGCACGGCGGCGGTTTGCGCGAGGATGATCTCGCCGCCCTCGCCCGAGGTGACCCGGCCGAGGATGAGGAGATTGCGCACGTCGTAGAAGTCCGCGTAGTGCGCGACTGCGTAGCCGAAGCACACGCCGACGGTCTCATAAATGGCGCGGGCGCGGGGATCACCACGCTTCAGCGCGGCCTGCACCGCGAGCAGTTGCTCGGGGAGCGGCAGGGTGGCGGGGAAGCCGAAGCCCGCCACGGTGGCGAGCCGGCCGATCCCCTGCTGCGAGAAATATTGCACGCCGCAGCCGAGGTCGCCCGACCACTCGTCGCGCGGGGCAGCGGCGCGGTAGTCGACCGGGGCGAACGCCAGCTCGTTGAGCCACGGTGTGATGTTCCCGGCCGGCGTCACGTAGCCGCCGGCCTGGCTCGTGCCGAGCGAGATGCCGAGCACGGCATCGTCGTCCATCGACATCGCGCCGGCGAGCGCGGTGACCTCGCCGTCGTTGGCGACCTCGAAGGGGATGCCACCCCAGTGTGTCCGCAGGGTGAAGAACATCCGCCGGATGTGCTTTTCAAACTGATCTGCCGGCACGCCGCGGAAGAGCGAGGCGACGCGCACCTCATTGTTCACATAGACGCCGGCGGCGCTGCCGCCGATGGCATCCACGCGCGGCAGGTGGGCGGCGGCGCGCGCGAGGGTGTCCTGCACGCCCGCGAGATGGTAGGCGGGGTCAGATTGGAAATAGGGATCCCACGCGATTTCCTCCGAGTAGACGACCTTGCCGTCAATGAGCGCCGCTGCCTTGCGGTCGCTGCCGCCGAGATCGAAACCGATGCGGCAACCGTCAAGGTGGCGGCCCATCGCGAGGCTGGAATCGTCCGTTGCCGGCAGCGCATCCAGGGCGCAGGCCTCGACGGAAAAAGTGCGGCCATAGACTTTTTCGCCCATGAAGGCGTGGTCGAAGGCGCGCGCGCCGGTCGGGCTGTAGATTTTGGCCAGCGCGGAGGCGAGCTCGGGAGCCCCGGCGACCAGCACCCGGCAGCCGCCCTTTTGCCAGAGCAGGAATTTCAGCAGGCGCTCGACATAGCGGAGCGTGTGGCCGGCCGCCGGGTGCGCGGCCGGGAGGACGCGGTCGTGATACACGGAGGCGGCACCGTCGGCGCGGACCAGGGCGAGCGCGATCGGCCGGGCGGCGGGGTCGCGGGCGACTAGGTCGCGGTAAGCGCGGTTCCACAGCGGTGCGGGCAGGAAGTCCGGATCGAGGGCGGGGCGGAAGCGCGGGGTGACGGGCAGGTTCATGACTCGCGCCAGCGGCGGAAGGCTTCAATGGCCTCGTATTCGGCGAGACCGAGGGCGTCGTAGCGGCCGGCGATCGCCCGGTTGTGGTGCTCGGCCTGTTGCCAGGTCTCGTGGAGGCCGGCGCCGACGACCGGGCTCTGGCTGCGCTGGCTTTTGTGGTGGTAGATGGCCTGGATTTTCTGCGTGAGCTCGCGCGGGCTGAACGGCACCGCCATCTCGATCTCCGCCGGCTCCCACTCGCGGTCGGGCCCGCGGTAGAGCCACACCCGGGCGTCGGCGCGCCAGGCTTCGCCGGTGGTCTGCACGAGCGCGCGGCGGAGAACCTCGAAACACAGCGCGGGCACGGAGCTCGGGTCAGCCGAGTGCCCGGTGGCGAAAATCTGGTGTGGCTGCACCCCGCGCAGCAAGTCGGCCACGGCGGCGATGTCGATCTCGCTGATGCGAAACTGCCGGTAGCGGCCCTGTTCGTAGAACGGCAGGTCGAGGAACCGGGCGCGGGCGGCGGCGACGCCGCAGGCTTGGAGCGAAGCGCGCGCCTCGCCGCGACGGAGCACGCCCTTGAGCTGGCGGATTTCCGGGGTGTCGCTGTCGTAGGCGGCCTTGGCCGCGAGCTGTTGGCGCACGGTCTGGGCAAACTCGGCGCCGGTGCCGGTGCGGGCGAGGTCGAGCACGAGTTCGGCGGCCATGGCGGCCTCCTCGTCGGGCACGCCGAGGTTGCCCGAGGTGACATAGGCGACGGTCACCTCGTGGCCCTGGTCCACCAGCCGGCGCAGGGTGCCGCCCATGCCGAGCACGTCGTCGGAGGGTTCGGGGCTGAAGACGACCACGCGTTTCTGCGCCGGGAGGGCGCGCTCAGGGCGGTGCTGGTCGTCGGCGCCGGGTTTGCCGCCGGGCCAGCCGGTGATGGTGTGCTGCAGTTCGTTGAAGATGCGGATGTTCAGCCCGTAGGCCGGGCCCTGCTCGGTGAGGAGGTCGGCCATGCCGTGCTCGCTGTAATCCTCGTCGAGCAGCTTGAGCACGGGTTTGCCGACCTGTTGGGCGAGCCAGACGACGGCGCGGCGGGCGACGGCCGGAGTCCACGCCACGGTGCCGACCAGCCACGGGTGGCGCAGGCGGGTGAGCTCGCCGGCGGCGGCGGCATCGAGCTGGAGTTCCACGGCCGGGTGGCCTTGCAGGAAACTGGCGGGGAGCGCGTCTGTCGGGGCTTTCTCCACGGCGTCCGCGAGCACGCGGGCCTTGGCCTCGCCCCAGGCGAGGAGCAGGATGCGGCGCGCCTCGAGGATGGTGCCGACGCCCATGGTGATGGCATGGCGGGGGACGTTGGCCTCGCCGAGGAAATCGCGGGCGGCGTCGCGCCGGGTGAGGGCGTCGAGCGTGACGAGGCGGGTGCGCGAGTCGCGGCCGGAGCCGGGCTCATTGAAGCCGATGTGGCCGGTGCGGCCGATGCCGAGGATCTGCACGTCGAGGCCGCCGGCGGCGCGGATCTGTTCCTCGTAGGCCCGGCACCACGCGAAAACCTCCGCTCGGGGCACGGTGCCATCGGGGATGTGGATGTTGGCGGGCGGGATGTCGAGGTGGTGGAAGAGCTGCTCGTGCATGAACCGCCAGTAGCTCTCGGGGTGCGTGCGCGGCAGGCCGTGGTATTCGTCGAGATTGAAGGTCACGACGTTTTTGAAGCTCAGCTTCTCCTCGCGGTGCAGCCGGATGAGCTGGCGGTAGAGACGCACCGGGGTGGAGCCGGTGGCCAGGCCCAGCACGGTCGGCCGGCGGGCCGCATTGTTGCGCCGGATCAGGGTGGCCAGTTCGGCCGCCACCAGCGCGCTGGCGATGTCGGCCGAGGGATGGACGACGCACTTGAGGCGCTCGCGCTGCTCGTTCTCGGCGAAAGGTCTCATGGGGCGGCGAGCATTTCGTCGACGAGCCGGCCGCAATACCATTGCATGCGCGGCAGGTGGAAGGGGCCTTTCCAGGTGTTGCCCTTGAGCCGGGTCGATATCCGGCCGTCGCGGTGGGCGTAGCCGAACCATTCGCCGTGGACTGGATCGGCGAACACGCGGTGCGACCAGTCGTGCACGAACGTGTGCCAGGCGGCGTATTTCTCGTCGCCGGTGAGCTGGTAGGCGAGGAGCGTGGCGATCTCGGCCTCGTTGTGCGGCCACCAGAATTTCATCTCGGCCCAGTATTCCTGTATGGGCCGGCCGTGCAGGTCGGTGAAGTAGAGCAGGCCGCCGAATTCCCGGTCCCAGCCGCGCGCCCACATGCAATCGAGGATGCCGAGGCCGAGGCGCAGCAGGCGCGGGTCGCGGCCGCGGTGCTTCGCCTCATGCAGGATGAACCAGGCGCATTCGAGGGCGTGACCGGGATTGAGGGTGCGGCCGTCAAAGTGATCGAGCACGCCGCCGTCGGCGCCGACGACCTCCATGAGCGCGCCGAGGTCGGGCTTGAAGAAATCGCGTTCGATCACGGCGAGGGAGCGGTCGATCCATTGCGTGCAGGTGGCGCCCCGCACCGTGACATCCCCGAGCAGCGCGCGAATTTCCTGCGCCGTGACGATGGCGATCATGTGCGGCGCCACGCCCTGCATGGGCCGCGTCGCGTGATCGGTCTTTGGCGGCATCACACCGGGCGTGAAGCTGTGGTGCAGGTAGGTGTCGAAATACTGGACGGCCTCGGCGGCGGCGCGGGCCTCGCCGGTGGCCTTGGCGTAGGCGGCGCTGCCGATGGCGGCGAAGCACTCGCTGTAGACATAGCGCCGCATCCGGAGGGGACGGCCGTCGCGGGTGACCGTGAAGTAGAGTTTTCCGCCGGGTCCGCGGCAGTGGTGGCGGATGAAATCGAGGCACTGCCGCGCCGCCGCGAGCCACGCGGGATTCCTTTCGACGGTGTTGTGCAGGGTCGCGAAAGTCCACGCGGCCCGGCCCTGCAGCCAGACGGCCTTGTCGGTGTCGATGATCGCGCCGTCCTCGGCCAGGCCGGTCAGCAGGCCGCCGTGTTCGCGGTCCAGCCCGTGCCGCAGCCAGAAGGGGATGACACTTTGCAGCAGACCGTCGCGATAGGTGGTGCGCAGATCGGCAAGGCGGGCAGCGGTCAGGCTCATGGGGCGAAGCGGAAGGAGAGGACGGTCGGCGTGCGGATGCCCGGGGCGACTTCGCCACTGGGGATGACGAAGTGATTACGCCACCGGGTCAACGGCGCGGTTACCCGCGGGGGCGGGCCGTCAGCGGACGGAGTGACGGCGGTCCAAGTGTTGGCGGCGGGGTCGTAGGCGAGCAGTTCGCGCGGGAAGCCGGGATGAGGGGAATGTTTCGTCAGCGTGGCGAGGAACTCCGGGGAAACGCCGCCCGCGATGACCAGGTGCGAGCCACTCAGCAGGGCCGGGGAGGGGGCTGCCGCCACCGCATGGGGCAGGTCGGCGAGTCGCTGCCAGCCGGAGTCGGGCCGGTAACGCCACGCATCGGCGAGATAGTGGCGTTCGGCTTGCCCTTTCGCGTTGGGATAGAGATCCGCGCCGCTGAAAAGATAAAACCAGCCGTCGTGCGCGGCCGCCACGGCGAGAATCCGGCCGGCCGCCTCGGGCGGCCACGGGATTTCGCGCCACTTGCTGCCGGTTGCAGCGAGGTCGAGGGCGAAGCAACGCCGGAGCGTGGAGGTGGCGGACGGAGTCTCCTGTCCGCCGGCGACAAAAAGTGTGTCTCCGACCACCGTGCCGCACCCATTGGCGACCGAGACGGGCAAGTCCGGCAGTGCGGTGCAGGCAAGCTGCGCGCCGTCCCAGCGCAGCAGTGAGGCGGTGCGGAAATTGGCCTGCGCGTCACCGCCGCCGGCGAGCACGACGGCATCCCGCCAGGTGGCGGATACGCCGTAGCCATTGGGCCGGGGCAGACGGCCAGCCTCGCGCCAGGCGCCGTCCGGGGTCGGGAGCACGAAGACGCGGTCGGTCCAGGCTTTTTTTCCGCCCTGAGCGAGGGGCTGTTCGGGAAAATTGGCTCCGCCCGCGCAGAGCAACGCTCCGCCGGAGACGCCGGCGAACATGCCGGCCAGGCCATGGGGGTCGGGCAGCGGCGCGAGCGCAGTGACGGCGGGCGCGGAGAAGGGCTCAACCGCACTCATGCCCGGGGCGAGGCCAGTCAGCAGCAGCAGCAGCGCGATTCTTTTCATCGGACCAGGCCATCACGGGCGGGCCCAATCGAAGAAGCCGAGGGCGGCCAGCTCTTTTTTCATCTGGGCGCGCTGTCCCGGCGTGCAGGTCACGGTCGGCAGGCGGCTGAAGCCGCACTCCGCGCCCACGAGGGCCATCGCGGCCTTGAGGCCGCCGCGGCCACCGATGCCGACGATCACGCGCACCATGGCGGCGGAGAGTGACTGGAGCCGGCGGGCCTCTGCGAGGTCGCCGCGATCGAAGGCGGCGATGATCTTGAGGTAAAGCGGAGCGGCAAAGTTGAAGGTCGAGCCGACTGCGCCGCGCGCGCCGAAGGCTAGGCCGCCGAGGAGCATCTCGTCCACGCCGAACAGGATGTCGTAGCGCCTGCCGTCGAATTCGACACAGGCCAGCAACTCATGCAGATGGGAATCGGAGAACTTGATGCCGCGCAGGTTCGGGATGCGCGCGCCGCCCTTGCGCAGGAAATCGACCATGTCGAACCGCACGCCCGAGAGGATCGGGATGTTGTAGTAGTAAAAGGGCAGCTTCGGCGCGCCGGAGGTGATGTGCGCGAGGCAGGCGATGAAATTGTCGAGCGAGTCCGGCTTGAAATAGCCCGGCGGCGTGGCCGAGATGGCATCGGCACCGATGCGTTGGGCATGGACCGCCAGGCCGCGGGCCTCGACGATGCTGTTATGCCCCACCTGTATCACCACCGGCACGCGACCGGCGGCCGCTTTGACGGTGGCCTCGGCGACGAGCATCCTCTCGGCGGTCGAAAGCAGGGGGCCTTCCCCGGTGCTGCCGCAAACGTAGAGTCCGGTGGCACCTTGGGCGATGACCGCGTCGATCACCGGTTTGATGCGGGGGAGGTTGATGGTGCCGTCGGCACGGAAGGGGGTGAAGGTCGCCGCCACCAAGCCGCGCAAGGGGAGGGATTCCGAGGGGAGTTTTTTAGGGGCCATGCCCCGATGAATAATTAAAAATACTAAAAGACAAGAATTATATCGCGACGAAGTGACTTTTATCCTGCCATGGATCCAGCATAACCCGGCCCACCTATTTACTGACCAAAACATGAGCGCAGGCTATTCGCAAACACCCCGGATCATGGAACTCGCGCAGCAATTGGAAGCGGACATCCGCCACCGGCAGCTCAAGCCCGGCGACCCCTACCTGTCGCTGACGCAGGCGGCGAGGATGTTGGGGGTCGGCTCGTCCACCGCGAACCGGGCGCTGCAACTGCTGGCGCAGCGCAAGATCCTGCAACGAGTGCAGCGGCGCGGGACGTTCATCGGCGCGCTCCAGCGGGAATCGAGCCCGGGATTGTTGAAACGGGTGTTCATGCTGGTTCACCGCAGTTACCTCCGGCAGGAAGGCCTGGTGGCGGACGGTGTTCTGGTCGGCATCCAAGGGGTGTTGCCGAGCGCCGACGTGCAGTTCAATTTTTTGCCGGCCACCGACCCGACGGAATACGTGGAAGGGCTCATCGGGGAAATCCTCCGCGCCAAGGAGACCGCCGGCATCGTCGTCACCAAGGTGCCCTTCGTGGTGCAGCGGGCGATCCGGGACAGCGGGCTGCCCGCGGTGGTGCACGGGTCGCTCTACCCGTCGATCAACAGGCTGGCCTGGGTCGAACAGGACAACCTCGGCATCGCGAAGCTGATCGCGGATTACGCGGCGGCGCACGGCTGCACCCATGTCTGCGCTCTCACGCGTGAGGTCATGTTTCCGGGCGACAACGTCGTGCTGCGCGAGTTGGGCCGCCTGCTTGGGGCCGCCGGGCAGACCGCCGGGAACTACTCCATCGCCCATTTGCCCGACGACCGGCACGCGATCATGACGGAGGTTGCCGAGCTCATCCAGCGGCACCCCACCGACCTGTGTCTGCTCTGCCGCTCCGAAGCCAAGGCGGCGGCGGCCGTCGCGGCGATCGACCGGCTGGGGCTCAAGGGGCGGCGGCGTCCCCGCCTGATTGTCAGCGGCCTCTACCAGCGGCCGACCGGGGAGTGCCCCTATCCCTACGTGT